>JBDUCQ010000036.1:0-21683 GCA_040003385.1 Ginsengibacter sp.
AAGTGAAGGGTTCATGGAATGAAACAAAAGGCAAAATGAAAAAAGCCTATGCAGACCTTACCGACGATGATCTTAAATATGAAGAGGGAAAAGATGATGAATTTGTTGGAAGGGTGCAAAAGAAAATTGGTAAAACAAAGGAAGAGGTTATAAGATGGATAGATAGCTTATAATTTTTTTCCTGATCCTTAAAGGCTTTTACAGGCCCTCATTGAATGAGGGCCTTTTTGTAACTTTAGATGAAATGCTGATCAGTAATAATTCTCCGTATTATGTAAAACTGGGTTTCAAATTCCTGGTTATATTTTTCATAGGCTATTTCATCAATACGGCACAAAACATCCTGGTGCCATTTGCTTTTGCAATTTTGCTGGCGGTTTTACTGCTCCCGGTTAATAATTTTTTAGAAAGGAAACATGTATCCAGGGTGCCTGCAATTGCGTTGTCACTACTTTTATCGATCATTGTCATCGGCTCAGTGATTTACTTTTTATCAACCCAGATCGCAAACTTTGTGGATGACATTCCATCCATTAAAAAACATCTTTCTGATCATTTCATACAGGCCCAGCAGTGGGTAAAAGCCAAGCTTCATATCTCTTTCCGGGAACAGAATGAATATCTCAACAATGCGGCAGAAAAAATAAAAGATTCCGGTACAGGCTATATCACTGACACTTTCTTTTCAATCACTGAGGCGCTGATGCTTGCGATACTACTGCCGATCTATACCTTTCTCCTGTTGTATTACCGCGACCTTATCAAAACTTTTTTATTTGCTGTTTTCCGTAGTGAACATTCAGAAAAAGTGGCCAATGTGATCAACGAATCAAAAAAAATGATCCACAATTACATGCTTGGCCTCCTGATTGAAATGGGCATTGTGGCAGCGAGCAATTCAATAGGACTTATTTTGCTGGGCGTAAAATATGCAGTATTTTTTGGTGTGTTGGCGGCTGTGCTCAATGTAATTCCTTACATCGGTATGTTCACTGCCACGTTATTCACAGTCCTGATCAGCCTTACCACCATCAATAATACGGGAGAGATCGTGTGGATCATTGCAGTGATGTATGGTATACATATTATAGACGTGAATATCCTGATGCCCAAAATAGTTGGGTCTAAGGTTCGGATCAATGCGCTCATTTCTATTTTAGGAGTGATCGTCGGGGGGGCGTTAACAGGACTGAGTGGTTTATTTTTATCAGTACCGGCAGTGGCACTTATAAAAATAATATGCGACCAGCTAGAAGATCTGAAACCATGGGGCATGTTATTGGGAGACAATATAACGCCTACCAAAAAATATAAAATATACCACAGGATGGTAAAAAAGGCTTCGGTAAAAACTACTCAGTCATAATTCAGGCTGATGGTAAAAGAGGTTCCTTCCCCTTCTTCACTTTCAGCAGAGATAGTAGCCTTGTGACCTAAAATAATATTTTGGGTATTGGTTAGTCCCAGGCCGTTTCCATTTTCCTTGGTTGTGAAATAGGGCTCAAATAATTTAGAGAGCTGTTCTTTATTCATTCCTTTACCCGTATCCCGTATGATTACTACACACTGCTTGTCCTTGTGTTCTGTAATCAGGGTTAATACTCCCTGCTTTTGCATTGCTTCAATCGCATTGATGATGATGTTTAAAAATGCAATGTTGATTTTTTCAACATCCGCCAATACCGGACACAAACCAGCACCGTAGTTTTTAACCACTTTGATATTTTTCAATTCTAGCCTGTCACGGGCATATTCAAGGCTAGAATCCAGAAGCTCATTTACAGATTCTTTTTGAAAAGTGAGCTGGGTTTCTTTCGTGGAATTTAAAAGGTCACTGATCAGCTGGTTGATCCGGTTTCCATTTCTTGTAATCATATTCAACAAAAGATCAATTTCCGGATTCAAAGGTATTTCAGACCTGATGTGCTCTGCGGCAAGGTTGATATTGGTCAGTGGATTTCTTACTTCGTGAGCAATTGTGCGTGATATACGGCCGGTAACTGCAAATTTTTCAATGCTCTTGAGCTGAACGAGTTCCTTGTTCAGCGCATCCAATTCTGCGATCCGCAATTCCAGCTGTTCACGAAAAGTAGTTGCATTTTTATCTGCCTGCTTTTTGGCCCGGTTCTCTTTATTGAATGTTAGGATTGAATAAAAAGACAATAGCACCGCAACAATCAATGATGATACATTAATCACTTTAATGGCATTGGAAAAAGTGGAAAGTTTTTCCGACTTGATGGTCATCTGTGTCCTTTCTTCATTTTGCATATTTGTCATGAGGATCCTGATCTCATCCATGGTTTCCTTTCCACGGTATGCCATTCTTTTTATGCTGTCATTTACTTCATTGCTGTTCATTTTGAATAGCACCAATCCACCAGACAGAATATTTAATTTTTCATCAACGTGTATTTTTAATGTATCGAGTCTTTTTTGCTGGAGATCATTCGTCGATAAGATTTTGAGGTTCTTATAAATTGAATCTATTTTGTGCCTGCTTTTTTTATAAACGTCCAGAAAACTTTCATCTTTTATTACCAGGTAACCACGTACACCGGATTCAGCGTCTTTTATGGACGACAACAGGATGTCAAGGTTATTAATGATGATATTGGTATGATTTACAGAATTTGCCTGGTTCAGCATTTTCTGTGTTGTATAGAAAGTGAGTATGTAAGATGCCAATAAAAGAATGAACGCAGTTAGGTATCCCCATCGAATACGGTCCGCAATTTTGTCAACAATGTTGATCATGCCATTCAAAAATAGTGGTCAAAAAAAAGTTGCAGTAATTAAATTAACAGTTGCAATTAAAATACAAAATTTTAGACTGCAATTTTATTAAATCTCTGAAATGATACAGCCTGAATAATCATTCCAAAATAGCAGTCCCTCAAATTGCTGTAAAGCTATTAAAGATGAGATGAACCGCACTCCCAGGTAAGCTTGGCGGTGAATGGTGCACAATGGTGAATAGAAACTTCTCAATGCGGATTGACAATTGAACCTTACCAAAAACTAACAGCATCCAACAATGGCCCACCTGCCATTGCCGGCGGCAGGTGAGCTATTCACCTAGAAGCACTTTGGAAGTGCCGGATGTTGTTTGCTTAAGATTTCCTTCCCCTGCCTACCAGCCAAAAAATGAGACCGATCACCAATACAACCACCAATACGCCTACCCATACGCCTGCTTTGAAAATGTCGCCTATAGCCTGGCAGCTGCTCACGGTGGTCATGATAACTGCTAATAAAGCCAGTAAAAATGTGCTGTTCTTTTTCATACTTTTTATTTTACGTTTTTAGTTAAAGCTGAAGGTTTTTTTATTTTTTCAAGTGTATTTTGGTGTGCTTCATCGATGGAATGTGTAGTAAAAATATCTTTTTCTTTTTTGGCCAACTGTGCCAGCCGGATGTAAAACTTTTTGAGCACCTCCAATTCCTCTTCCGTCAGGTCTTCGATTGCAATAAGCCGGTTACTCGCATTATGACTGGCTGCGATCAGTTCGTTTAATTTCAGCTGCAATGCCATGGTATCCTTGTTCTGTGAATGCTGAATTACAAAAACCATTAAAAATGTAATAATAGTGGTACTTGTATTGATCACAAGTTGCCACGTATCTGAAAATTTAAAAACCGGTCCCGTAACTGCCCACACAATGATCACCAGCAGAGCAACTATAAATGCCATCGGGCCACCCGTAGCCTTCGTAATCACCCCTGAGAACTTATTAAAAAACCTGGAAAGTTTTGACTTTTTACTTTTTTTCATGTTTTAAACTTATTGTATTCGTGGTTATCTGGAAAAAAATCTTTTTTGTTCTTGTATTTCCATCTCAAAAACATCAGTATTACATTCAACAAAAGCGAAAAAACATTGGTAAAAATAATAGGAAGGTCTTCCCTTAATGTGCCATAATAGATCCACATCGAAATTCCTGACATCAATACCAACAACATAAGCAGCGAAATATCGTCCGCTTCCTTTTTCCTGAATGTTTTTATCAGTTGCGGCAACATGGAAGCAGCGGTTAGAATTCCTGCAATAATACCTATTGCCTGCATGTAACCCTGTCCATGAAAGAAATCCCTCAAGCTAATTGTTCTACAATTTTTAAAAAAAGTCAGATCATCCGATAGAATTTGACCTGACTTTTGTTCCCCTATTCTCCAAATGAATATTAATCCTCCGGCCTAATCCGCAGTGGCTTCTGCATTTATATTATTTTCTGCAATTCCCGTCAATGTTTCATCTGCTTCTTTTTCTTCTGATAATGTTGCTTCCATCAGGTCGCTTACTTCATTATTACCAAGTGTTTTTGCCAATTGCCTGAGACTTCCATAAGTAGCAATTTCATAATGCTCCACTTTTTGAGCAGCCATGATCAAACCTACATCCCTTGTTGAAGTTCCTTTGTCAGTATCTTCAACAATACCATCCGCTTCTTTTGTAAGGCCCGCCATTGCTTCACATTTTTTTGCCTGCACTTTTTGATCCATTAGTCCAAACGCCTGTTCCAGCCTAGAGACGTGTTTTTTTGTCACTTCCAGATGATCTCCAAAAGCATTCTTCAATTCTGCGCTGGTAGCTGCCTTCTGCATTTTTGGCAATGCCTTTAACAGGTGCTTCTCGGCCCAGTAAATATCTTTCAATTCATCAACAAAAAGTTCTTCCAGCATTGACGATTCGTTTGATGAAGATCCATTTTTACCTGAAGTACGAGTTGCGGAAGAGGATCCATTAGCGCCCGGCTTTCTTTGGGATGAACCATTTTGCGATGAACCATTTGCAGGATGGGCTTTCGTTTTACCGGATGGTTTTTTTATTCCGTTTGTTTGCATGATAATATTTTTTTAAAATGGTTTAAAATTTCTTTTGCAATTAGAAAGATTATGCCAAATAAGTCTTATACTTAATATATAGTCATGATATAGGAGTATGAGAATTACATGACACAACACAGGAAAATCAACTTTTTTTTGTTCCTCATAATGGGAAAAAATTTACTCAGGACTTACTATTTTAAAACGATTACCTTTAGATGAGGAAAGCTGAATAGCCTGGTTTTATTGACTTCCAGCTCTCCTGCGGACTTCTTGCCGAGATTGGCAAAATATTTATGCAATCTGTATATAAAATAATTATTTATAAACTTTAAAACCACCAATTATGAGCTCAGGAAAAGTATTAGCAAGCGTATTAGCAGGAGCTGCCGCGGGTGCAGTATTAGGTATTTTATTCGCTCCGGATAAAGGCACAGAAACTAGGAGAAAAATTTCAGAAAAAGGATCAGACCTGGCAGGCAATGTAAGAGACAGGGTAAATGAATATGCCGATGCTATTTCTGAAAAATATGATGCAGCCAAGGAAAAAATATCTGGTGTTGCATCTGAAGGCAGGGATATGCTTAACCAGGCCAGGGATAAAGGCAATGCAATGAAAGCAGACATCAGAAGCAATTCAATGAATTCTTAATCAATTGCAATTTAAAATGATTCCCGGTGATAAAAGAAATGGAAACGGATACTAAGACATCTTCAATAGAATACCTGTTAGACAGTACTCGAAATTATATTGAGACCCGAATCGATTTATTAAAGCTGAAAGCCATAGATAAATCCTCAGGTATTCTGTCGTCTATAGCTAGTGTATTCTTAATTGTATTGATTTGTTTGGTTTTCATAGTGTTACTTAATATTGGTCTTTCACTTTTGCTGGGAGAACTCCTGGGAAAAGTGTATTATGGATTTTTTATTGTGGCAGCATTTAATGCTATCATCGGGATCATTTTATTCAATTCTCGCGAAAAATGGATCAAAACACCCATTGTTAATGGGATGCTCAAAAGCATGTTGGATTAATTCCATTCCTGGAAACGAATAAATTATGGAAAGAACAAAAAAAATACATAATTCGCGTGATCTCAAACAGGCAATTGCTGACTTAGAGCTCAAGAAAGATGCAGATGAGCTGATCCTTAAAAGTCAATTTAAGGAAACATACAATACTTATAAACCGGCAAATATTTTAAAAAATACAATAGAGGAGGTTTCTGCATCTCCAAGATTCAGGCACAATTTACTCAACGTAGCGATTGGACTGGGCGCAGGTTATCTCTCTAAGAAACTGGTGATAGGCAAATCAGCTGGGTTACTGAAAAGAGCCGCCGGCACAGCCTTACAATATGGAATAACAGCGCTGGTGGCTAAAAAAGCGCGTGATGTTGAAGATCATATGCCCCAAAAAAAGAAAGGATTTCTTAAAAAACTCTTCTCCCGTTAACTGTCTAGCTTCTTCAGGCACTTATGCAGGTCAATCCCCTTTCCAAGAACAGGTGAAAAAATATCACCTATCTTTTTAACCCTTGCCATCGTATTGGCAATATGAAATTTAGCGGGTAATAAACCAGTTTTCACTTCTTTCCAAAATAAAGGAGTAGACACAGTGGCACCCGTTTTTGGCCTCAGGCTGTAAACTGATGCGATCGTTTGGCCCCTCCTGTTTTGCAGGTAATCCATATAAATATGCCGGTCTCCTCTTTTCTTCAGATTTCTTTCAAGCGTTGTAAAATCCGGGATCTGCTCCTGCGCCAGCATACAAACGATATAGGCGAAATCCTTTACCTCTTCGTATGAATATTTTTTTGCCGTAGGCACGTAAACATGCAAGCCCGTAGAACCGGAAGTTTTGCAATATGAAGCAGCACCGGCTTTGTCTAATATATCTTTCACTACGTTGGCGGCCTGTACCACCTGCTCAAAACTATTTTTTTCGGACGGGTCTATATCAATGATCAGGTAATCTGGTTTATCAAGCGCTTGTATGGTTGAGTGCCAGGGGTTAATTTCAATACAGCCAAGGTTGTTCAGATAGGTAAGTGTTGCCTGGTTATCACACAGGATATAATCAATGTCTTTATTATTTGATTCCGAATGAACTTTTTTACTTTTTACAAAAGAAGGTGCCTTTTCCCCGGCATCCTTGTGAAAAAAACCATGCCCTGTGATTCCATTAGGGTTTCTTAAAAGAGATTGAGGACGCCCCTTTAAATAGGGCAGGATGAGATCACCCATTGAAACATAATAATCAATCACATCACCTTTTGTAATCTTATCGCCCGGGAAATAAATTTTATTCGGGTTGGTGGTCTTTACCTTAACTTTTCCGAATGTATAAATCCTGTTGCTTTCCTGATCCGTTTCCTTATCTGCAACGGGCTTTTTGACTGGCTTGGTATTTTTGATAGTTACCTCCTTTGTTGTTTTGCCTTCTCTCAGGTGAAGAAATATGGGATGCCGCAGCTTCCCGTCGTTGGTGACTTCCGCAAACTTTATTTCACAAACCAGTTTCGGTTTCACCCAGGTAACCGGCATGTTAGTTTTAATTCTTTCGTCGAATGGAGATTCGCTTTGAACCAATGGCTGTAACATCTGGTAAAGCTCATTTAACAATTTGTGGTCAAATCCTGACCCGGTATGACCAATGTATTTCAACTTACCTTCATCTCTGATGCCAAGTACCAGTGCGCCAAAATATTTCCTGGAGCCTGCCGGGCTGGTATACCCACAGATGATCGCTTCCTGGGTCTTGTTGTGTTTGATTTTGAGCCACTCTGTTGTCCGCTTGCCAGGGTAATATTCGCTATCCATTTTTTTAGCCATGATACCTTCAAGATTCTTTTCACCGGATACCTCAAAAAAATGAACACCGCTGTTTTTGATGTGGTCAGAATACTTTACCACCTGGCTTTTAGGAATTAATTTTTTCAGCAATTCTTTCCTTTCCACCAAAGGCAATGCGCAAGTACTCTGGCCATTTACAGATAACAGATCGAAAACATAATATTGGATCGGTCGATGGGAATTATTTTCATAGTGCTGCAGCAATTGGAATTCCGGCTGTCCCGCTTCATTGATTACTACGATCTCGCCATCGAGAACAGCATTTTGCATGATTTTTCTCAATGCAGCAACCACAGGCGGATACGAATTTTCAAAACTAAGGCCATTGCGGGAATACAGCTTTACAGCACCATGATCAATTTCAGCAACAGCCCTGTATCCATCCCATTTAATTTCAAAAAGCCATTCTTTGTCGTCGAAGGCTTTTGACGTTTCTTTTGCCAGCATAGGAGCGATAAAATGACTCAGCTTCCTGGAATCTTTAAGCGATGTTTTCAGGAAACTTTTTTTTTAACGGCAGCATTTTTGGCAAGAGCATCTGAAGTACTTTGTTTGTTCAGCCATTTATTGATCGGGGAAGATTTTGGAGTTTCTTTTTCACTGTCGTAAGGAGAATCGGTTGCATATTCATCGCGGTGTTTGATCAGGAGCCAGCTATTGTCTTCTTTAGTTTTTAATTTCACCAGCGCAAATTCGCCGTTGAGCTTTTTTCCAAACAACCGGAATTTTAAATTTCCAGCTTTTATTCCGGCCCTTAGGTTTTTTTCTGCAACTTGCTTGCCGGAGTTTTCCAGATCCGTGTACAACCCGCTGTCCCAGATTTCTACAATTCCTGCTCCATAATTTCCTTCCGGTATAGTACCTGAAAAATCTTTATAGTCGTACGGATGATCTTCAACCATCATCGCCAGTCGTTTATCAGCCGGGTTCAATGATGGGCCTTTTGGAACAGCCCAGCTTTTTAAAACCCCGTCTATTTCTAACCTGAAATCATAGTGTAACCTGGAAGCTTTGTGCCTTTGGATCACAAAAGACAATTTTGCCGCCGGGGATTTTGAATGTCCTGCAGGTTCAGGGGTATCTTTAAAATTCCGTTTTTTATTATAGAGGGTAAGTGCCATTTATGAAGCTTTTTTACGTTTTACTTCAAGACTTGCTTTTAACTGCGCCATCAGATCCTTGGTTTTACTATGGACCACTTTCATTTCAGGAACTTTAATTTTTTGGCCTTTTGCTTTTGCATGAATAACTTTTAAAAGTTCTTCTGCGTAGGTGTCTTTGTATTTTGATACGTCAAATTTTCCTGTGAGCTGGTCAATCAGTGAAGTCGCCATCTGTAATTCTGCCGGTTTAACAGTGGTATTTTCAGGGAGGGCAAGAGTTTTAGTTTCTCTTATTTCTTCTGCAAAGCGGATCTTGTTCAAAACGATGACTTTCTCTTCCGGCCTTAATATTGCCAGGCTTTCCTTGCTTCTCATAACGAAAGTTGCCACCCCTACTTTCTTACTTTTAAGCAAAGCCTGTCTTAATAATTCGTATGCCCTTGTACCGGATTTATCTGGTTCAAGATAATAGGGAGTTTCGTAGTAAATGCTGCTGATCTCATCTTCTTTTACAAAATCAGAAATTTCAATGGTTTTTGTTTTTTTTGCACTTGCTGCTTCAAAGTCCTTGTCTTCAAGGATTACATAATTATTGTCGATCTTATAACCCTTTACAATACTTGCCCATGGCACCTCCTTACCGGTTTTTTCATTTACACGCAAAAACTTGATATTAGAATGATCTTTTTTATCAAGCATATCAAGGTCTAGATTACTTGATTGGGTAGCGCTGTATATTTTTACGGGGATATTTACCAGCCCAAACCCAATAGCCCCTGTCCATATTGGTCTCATGTTGCTAAGTTTTAGTGAAACGATGAAGTATTATGTCTTGTTTTTATTGAAGTTAGTATATACTATTTTTCCGTAAATTACTCACATACCGGCTTTTGAGGAAAAATTTCTACAGGGCACAGGATCCCTGAACACTTGCTGTTACAGGTTAATATTAACTCCTCAAAAATTGCTGGTCAGTTAATGGAGGATGAATGATACCTTAATTTATTAACCAAAACATTTGAATCAAAGGGTTTAGCAATAAAATCATCCGCCATGTAAAGACCATAATTATCCTTCAGGTTATGATGTGCCGAAAATAGAATTATAATGGGTTTGTTCTTCCCGCTTTTGGTTGATTTGATCTGCTGGCAAAGAACACGTCCGTCATTGCCGCTTAAGGCAATATCCAATAATACAACATCTGGCTTAAAAGTGTCCACTTCATCAAATATATCTTCCCATTTCGAGATGCCTTTTACTGCAAATCCGTGAAAACTCAATATCAATTGTACTACCGTAAGAATATCAATATTATCATCAACAATTAGAACTTTTCCCATAATTCATGACCAGAATTGTTGACAGCACAATAATTACTCCATTTTGGACGAAATCTTCCTGAATCTTTCACTATAAACTTATAATTTTAAGGTTAAGGATCTAAAAGTAATAATTTATCAGGTTCATTACCTGGCTGATTTATACGAATCATACTACTCTCTTATGAAGAGAATTTTGATTATTGATGACTCCCGGGATCTTCTGGATGTTATGCAAATTTTTCTCGATCTGAAAGGTTATGATGTTAAAACTCTGACTGCCTGTAATGATATTTTAGACACGGTAAAAGAATATAATCCTGATCTTTTGATTGTAGATGTCTTTCTGGCCAATGAAGATGGAAGGGAAATTTGCAAGAAGCTAAGAGATCACGAAGCGACAAAAAATTTGTGTATCCTGTTACTTTCAGGGTCTCCTGCTATATTGGCCGAGTACAAAAAATTTGGAGCGAACAGCTTTATAGAAAAGCCATTTGACATAAATCACCTGCTTGACAAAATTGAGGATGTGCTGAGCTTGTGCGATGAACGAAAATATTAAATCAGATCCTGGTAATAGGGATCATTCTATAATACATTACTTATGGACCACGGCTTAAAAATTCTGTCAATTGATATTGGAGGCTCACATATAAAAGCTACAATCCTTGATTATGCAGGTACTTCTATCAAAGAATACGAACGAGTTGAAACCCCGTCACACGCTGATCCTGCAAATGTACTGGAAACCACCAGGTTGCTTGTACTCAACTTCCCGGAGTACGACCGCATATCTGTTGGATTTCCCGGCTATGTAAAAAACGGGATCATAAAAACGGCGCCCAATCTTGGCACAACGAATTGGGCAGATTTTGATTTAGAAAGTGAAATTTCCAAAATGTTGAATAAACCTGCAAAGGTTGTAAACGATGCGGATTTACAGGGAATAGGGATTGCGAGCGGAAGAGGGTTTGAGATGATGATTACCCTGGGTACAGGATTTGGGACCGCCTTACTGCAGAACGGTAAATTATTGCCTCACCTTGAGCTGTCACATCACCCGGTAAAAAAGGATAAGATTTATGATGAATACATAGGCGAAAAAGCATACCAGTCCAAAGGTGAAAAAATATGGAATGAAAGGATTGCGGAAGTACTGGAGATTTTAAAAACGGTTTTTAATTATGATCATTTGTACATCAGTGGCGGGAATGCAAAACGGATCAATTTTAAACTGGATGACAACATTACTGTTGTGAATAACAGGGCTGGTATCAAAGGTGGTGCAAATTTGTGGAGAGATGAACCTGAAAACGCGCGCCAACAGCCATCGGCCCACTCAAATTCCTCCGGCGGAAATTCTCTTTATTGATTTGTTGTTATGGTGGATAAAAGTATTGTGACGAGGTATCACTTTCCAGCCACCTTGATTTTTTTTCCAAAGGTCGGTTATCTGGAATGTATCAGTTCTCTCTTCGAATTTTAAAGTCGCTTTACATCGGATTTGGATTGAACGATTTCTACCTGCTATGTACCCGGATCAGAATCCTGGTAATGCACAGTTTGGTCAATATAAACAGGCATCATATTCAGCCACTCCGTTCGCGAAACAATCAAGGGCTTTTCATTTACAGTTGCCAGCAGCCGAAATTCATCAGACAGGATATTTTCCAGGTAATTTATATCGTTGCGGATGTATGTATCCATCCAGTTGACCGAAAGCTGCTGCAACTCTTTTTTTGATTTTGGATGGTATTCATCTTTTATCCATTTTTTAAATTCATCCGGAAATTTCAGGTTGAAGCAGGTTTAATAAAAGTGCTGTCCATCCTGTTTGATGACTTGCCCCCAATCCAGCCGAAGTATCGCCATGAAAATATTCATAGAACTGGATGAGGTTACTGTTTTCATTTTTGTAAAACCAATTGTAGTTCCCGAGTACAGGTAAATTCCCATTACTATCCTTCATAAAAATGCTGGTTAGCCGGTTTACAAGCTCAGCTGCCACTTGTTGAAGATTAAGAAAATTTTTTGACCCGGATGGGTGTTCCACAGTAAGTGTATCGCCGTAAAATTGTGCATATTTCTGCAGCGCTTTAATAAATAAATAATTCACCGGCATCCATACCGGTCCCCTCCAGTTTGAATTGCCACCGAATAATGAGGATGTAGAATCTCCAGGGTCGTACGTGATTGTATAACTGGCATCACTGATGTCAATTGAATAGGGTTGTTTTGAATAGCTTTTCGACAGGCTCCTGACCCCTCCCACGGATAAAAATTCTTTTTCATCCAAAAATTTTTCAAGCAAAAGAACAAGTTTGTTTTTGTGAACGAGTGAAAGTAAAATGTGCTGCTCATCACTGGTCTGTTCGCTTGGCAAAAACTTTTTGTTGAGCAAACGGTACTCACGAAACCAGTGCATTCTTTTAGGGAAATCAGCGAGCTTTTCAATGCATTCATTTTTGATGACCGACACTGCAAACAAAGGAATCAGCCCAACGATCGATTTGATGATGAGTGGAAAAGTTTCCTGGCCGTTTAGACTGAGCACATCATAAAAAAAACCATCTTTTTCATCCCATAGTCCCAGTTCATTTAAAGCTTCGGCAATGATCACAAAGTGCTCGTAAAATTTTGTCGCGGCATCTTCAAAGGATTCATCTGAACCCGCTATTTCCAGGGCAATGTCCATCATGTTCAGGGCATACATCCCCATCCAGCTGGTGCCATCCGTTTGTTCAAGGATCATTCCATCGGGCAGCTGGATATTCCTGTTGAAAATTCCAATATTATCCAGCCCCAGAAAACCGCCTTCAAAAATATTGTTGCCATTCAGGTCCTTCCTGTTTACCCACCAGGTGAAATTGATGATCAGCTTTTGAAATATTTTTTTCAGAAAAATCAAATCTCCTTTTCCGGTGGATCTTTTTTCGATCTGGTATACTTCGAATGCTGCGAAAGCATGCACCGGCGGATTTACATCATTAAAATCCCATTCATAAGCGGGCAAATGGCCTTCCGGATCCATATACCATTCGCGCATCAGGAGCAAAAGCTGGTTCTTTGCAAATGCAGGATCAATCAGCGACATGGTGATCGCATGAAACGCTGTATCCCACGCAGCATACCAAGGGTACTCCCATTTATCCGGCATTGAAATCACATCCTGGTTCTTCAGGTATTTCCAATCAGCATTCCTGCCATGCAGTCTGGATGGTGCGGCTGGAATATTGTCATCTCCTTTATTTAACCAGCGTTCTACATCATAATGATAATATTGTTTACTCCATAACAGGCCTGCAAAAGCCTGCCGTTGAATATTCGCCATTTCCGCTGTTGTATTTTTCATGAACTCTTCAAAAAATTCGTCGGCCTCCTTTTTTCGGCGCATGAAAATGAGATTGAAGTTTTCATCAAATGGAAGGGCGGGCTGCTGGTTGGTAAGGCGTAACAAAATGGTATGTGATCCATTTCCGGGAATGGACAATTCATACACCGGAGCAAATTTAGTTCCTTCATTTTTTGATCTGAGAGCTTCCCTTCCTTTATTTTGTATGATTGCATCATGAAATGCATCCTTTACAAATTCAGTACGATTTGGCTTTCCAAAAAGCTTTTCTGAATTTGTTTCATTCTCTGTAAATAACATTTCCCCATCCTGGAAATAGAAATAATAATCATCTTCCCTTTCATGCTTAACGCTTACACAGTGATCAGAGAAACGTTCAATTGAAGGTCTATTTGCCAGGCCTCCATATTGCCAGCGGTTATAAAACCAAAGTGTTGGAAGCACCGTTAACTGAGAAGTCTCGGTATTCCGGTTTATGATCTCAATTTTAATACAAATATCCTCGCTGTTTTGCTTGGCATATTCAATGAAGACATCAAAGTATTTGTGATCATTAAAAACGCCGGTATCCAATATTTCATACTCTGTTTCCTGCTTTGAACGGTTCTTGTTTTTTGTAACAAGGTCATCATATGGAAAAGCTGCCTGCGGATATTTGTACAGGTATTTCATGTAATAATGTGAGGGGATATTGTCGAGGTAGTAGTAAAGCTCCTTTACGTCTTCACCATGATTGCCTTCCATGTTTGTTAAACCAAACAAGCGTTCTTTTAAGATGGGATCCTTGCCGTTCCATAGTGCAACCGCGAAACAAATATTCTGATTGTAATCAGATATGCCACCGATCCCATCCTCACCCCACATGTATGCACGGCTACGTGCATGATCATGAGGAAAATAATTCCAGGCATCGCCACCAGGGCTATAATCTTCACGTACTGTTCCCCATTGCCTTTCGCTCAGGTAGGGGCCCCACTTTTCAAGAGGTACCTGCTTCTTTGCATTATCCTTCAATCTAAGGTGCTCCTGGCTGTTATATGTCTTCATTGCAGAATGAACCCTTTTTATAAAGGTAGGTTCACAAAGGGAGAAAAAGGAGAGATCCTGGCTGGGATGAAAAACGCTACAGGCTGCTGGTTAATTCAGTCTTGTTATTGTATAGTGTAAAAACTTTGGCAACATGCATAGGAACTACAGTGGTGTTTTGCGGCATGTGCTGAAGCTCTGCCAACAACTGGTCCCTCACTACTTTATCATCAACAAGGGCGATGGCACAAGCGCGGTTGAAATCATTGTGCATGCCGTAATTTTCAAGGATGTCCGGAACGTCTTTGTACTCAGGAAACGTAAGATATCTTTTGACAAAATAAAATAGGGTCCCATTTACATTTGAAGTATAAGCTGTGTAAAAATTTTGCATGTTTCAGAGTTTGGTGAGGCATTATTAGTAGCTATTAAATAATAATTATGCCAATTGTATAGTTTAAAAAAAATGAGCTAATAAACTATAGCTTTAGTCATAATCAAAGATTAAGAACAAAATTCACGGATTTTGTACACGTAGATCTACGACAATTTGAGTGGAAGGGATGTTTAAACTTTATTATTCTGCTGAATATTATCTACAACGGGCAGTACCCTGTCTTTAAATAGGAGTACCCTGTCTATCAATAATGATGTCAGATCAGTAAAAGGTTAAGCCAGGCTAATAATAACTTTAGCAATAAAACATTGGAACAAAGAATTGTTAACTCCGAATAATGTTTTTTCAAAAAATCTTTGCAAAAAATTCCTTCATATCGTTCCAGGAAGCGCTGTCAGCTTCTGCATTGTACCGGATCGGCATATTGAATTTCTTTCCATTTTCCGTTGATTGCGGATTGGTAAATGCATGTGAGGCATTTGAATAATGCCTGAATGTATAGTCGATCTTAGCTGAATCCATTGACTTCTTAAATCCGGCCACCTCTGGATTTACAAATTGATCTGAATCTCCATGGCAAACCAATATTTTAGCTTTTAAAAGATCTTTATTGGCCGGTACACCTTTAAGATCGCCATGAAAGCTTACCACCCCTTTTAGATCCGCTCCCAGTTTTGCCGCATTCAATACCACAGCACCTCCAAAGCAATAACCGATCGCTGCCATTTTGCTGGTATCCGTTTGGGGGAATGATTTCAATTTATCGATCGCTGCATCAAGCCGCGATTTTCCAAGAGCGGGATCTTTATAAAATGGAGTTGTCAATTCTTGTGCTGCCTTAGGGTCATCGCCGGTTTTTCCTTCGCCATACATGTCAACTGCCATCGCTATATAACCTAGCTCTGCAAGCTTTTTTGCACGCATCCTCGGGTAATCATTCAATCCCCACCATTCATGAACAACAAGTACTGCTGGTCTTTTACCTTGCTTATTTGAGTCGTAGGTTACAAACCCTTTAAAGTTTATACCCTGTAATGAATAAGTCACGGGTTCTTCTATGATTGATACCATGACAGAATCTTTATGGCTTTCATTTTCTGTCGTAGTCTTTTGATCGTTACAGGACACCAATGCGAGGGTGGCCATACATGATGTCAAAATAAAAAATAGCTTGGTCATATTAAAAAAAAATTGTGTTGGTAAAATTAAAGGAAAATGGTTTGCCATAATGATTATTCATAATTTTCATACACTTAGCTTGTTTGAATGAAAGAAAGTATACAGGAGGATATTTGTACAATAATTGTTGAAAAATTATAGACGCTGGAACTTCCTAAAGTTAGTCTTGGTCTGATTTTTGGGCTATATATTATCCCTAAATGTTGCTAATGGTTTTCATAATCATCCTGCTTACAGCTCTCCCGATCATTATCTTGTTGATTGGATTTTTCGAACTACGTCTTCCCTTTATCAAGACCCCCGCCGAATACATTTCCAATAACTTCAAAAGAGGCCGGATTAGAAAAGTCAGAAAATTTTTACGCAGGCAAACCCTCACCAACTGGTATCACATTGGTTTTATTAAGCTCTCCTCGTGAATATAAATTCTCCGCTTTCAATTCAATGAGATCAATGAGACTTGGCATTTAACCACTTGTTTACAATAAATTATTTGAGAAATAATTCCAGGTAAATACAAAAAGTCAAAGTAATTAGAGCACAACAGATTATCCATCTTCCCCACTGGTATCTGGTGCTTCATTTTCACCCTCACCAGGTTCCTTTCCCACACTGCCGTTTCCATCTCCACCTGCATCTGCCTCAAATTTTGTTGATGGTGTCACATCTGCATCAAAATGATGGTTGTGTTCATTGCCGGGATCAATGAGCTTTTCGTACTGAAGCATCTGGTTCGTTGAACCATCATTGCCACTTTCTGCATCGTTGTTTTTACCGGGGCTGCCTGCATCTTTATTATTTTCCATACAGTTTTTTAAAAAAACTGTGCCAATGTTATGCCATATTAGCCTTAGAACTCAACAACTAATTAAGTGGGGAGCAGCCTTCTAAACCTACTACTTATGTTGCCTGGTAATTCCCTGTTGCGGAAAAAAAATGATAATTTCATTCCTGAAATCTATTCCGTGAGAAGAAAAACTTGGCTTGTGATTATAGTGGTGCTGGCAATCATACTGTATGAGGCCGGCCCGGCTCCCAACAACCCACACTATGAAATCACATTACCCCAGGTACCTGAGCCGGGTGCTTCACTTGAAAAATACGTGGAGCAGCATGAACTACAACATCACCTGAGGGCTGATAACCAGGCAAGGATCATTTGGTACAACGATACCATAAAAAATAAAACGGCATATTCCATCGTATACCTCCACGGATTTTCTGCTTCGCAATTTGAAGGTTCACCCACTCATTTGAAAACTGCAAAAATGTTTGGTTGTAACCTCTATCTGTCACGCCTTGCAGAGCATGGCATTGATACCATTGATGCCCTGGTCAATTTAACGGCAGATAAATACTGGGAATCAGCAAAGGAAGCATTGGCTATTGGAATGCAGCTGGGAACTAAGGTGATTCTTATGGGAACTTCAACGGGCGCTAGCAATGCCTTACAACTTGCAGCCACTTTCCCTGCAAATATCTATGCCCTGATTTTATTATCACCCAATATTGCCATCAATGATCCCAATGCATGGTTGCTGAATGATCACTGGGGTAAACAGATAGCGCAGCTAGTCCTTCATTCTTCTTATGTAACTGCTGAAGACAACAGGCCAATGTATAAGCAATACTGGAATGCTCAATACAGGTTAGAAGGTGCGGTAGCACTCGAAGAATTGATTGAAACATCCATGACACAAGAAACTTTTAAAAAGGTTACACAGCCGGTTCTAATGCTATATTATTATAAGGATGAACAGCACCAGGACAAGGTGGTAAAAGTTGCGGACATGAAAATGATGTTTGCCGAACTCGGAACTCGACCGGAACTAAAGAAAGAACGGGCCATGCCTTTAACAGGAGATCATGTGATTGCATCGCCGTATAAATCAAAAGATGTAGAGGGTGTGCAGAATGAGATCACCCTCTTCCTGCAGCAGGTAATGCATTTAAAAGTTGCTCAAAAGGTGAACGATTCTGTGCAGGTTCAATAATAACCTGGCTTTGGTAATTAATTCCTTCTTCCACCAAACAAACGAAGCAAAAAGAGGAATATATTAATAAAGTCCAGGTAAAGATTCAAGGCACCAAGGATAGAAACTTTTTTTGTGTCGGCAACAGAGACATTCTCATATTCCAATCCTTCACCGATCCGTTTTAACTTCTGAACATCATATGCTGTAAGGCCTGTAAAAACCATCACCCCGATAATACTGATCATGTAATCTAACTGGCTGCTTTTTAAAAAATAATTGATCAGGATGGCAACAAACGTACCTATTAAACCCATGATCAGTATACGGCCAAACTTTGTCAGGTCCTGGTGGGTGGTATATCCCATAAAGGCCATGATCCCAAACATTGCAGAAGCTGAAAGAAAGCATCCCAGCACAGATCCCGGAGTAAATGCCAATAAAATAAAGCTAAAGCTTATCCCATTGATAATAGCATAGGCGATGAACAGGCTCAACAAAGCAGTTGCTGATAATTTTTTAAATCCAAACGACATGATCAGCACAAAGCCGAGGGGTGCGAACATGGTGACCTTCCCCAGAGTCGTTAATCCTGTTTCCGTTACCAGGTAACTTAATAAACCGGGTGTATTTGTAAACAGCCATGCGAAGAGTGCTGATACCCCAAGGGCTATGAACATCAGCAAAAACACATTTGCCATAAATGTTTTAGTGCGTGATTCTTCGGCCGTGATAATTTTCGTGATATCGGTATCTCGTTTTGCAAGTTCCATTTTTATTTTTTTATTAAAAATACAACTGATTTATGCTTCAAACGTGCAGGAAATCAATTTTAAGAATTCTATAATTGATCACTGGTAAACTCTCACATAATCAACATACATGCTTGCTGGTAATTTGGTATTGTCAATTGTTTGGCCAGGCCAGTTACCGCCAACCGCAAGATTTAAAATGAGGAAAGAAGGCTTTTGCAATTCATCCATGGCTGCACTCTGGATATTAGCTTCATAATATTTTACCCCGTCAACGTACCACCGGATGGAAGCCGGATCCCATTCTATCGCGTAAATATGATAGTCACCGGGAGTGGTGGTGGTATTGCCACCCAACGATTGATGACCATTGTTATCCCAGTGTACTGTACCATAGATCACGTTTTCTGTATTGATGTGCTCCATGATATCTGTTTCACCACAAGCTGGCCATCCAACCGTATTGATGTTTGCTCCCAACATCCAAAATGCCGGCCATAAGCCCTTTACCATGGGCAACATGATACGCGCTTCCATTTTGCCATAAGTAAACTCACGCTTACCCTGCGTGGTCATCCTGGCTGATGTATATCCCGACCCCCTGATTCTCTGCTTTTTTGCAGTAATGACAAGGTTGCCATTTGCAACAGTGGCGTTTGAGGCCTGGTAATATTCTTTTTCGTTATTGCCCCATCCTCCCCCACCTGTTTCAAAATTCCAGTTCGCAGTATTTACTGAAGTGCCATCAAATTCGTCAGACCATACAAGAGTATAGGTAGTGGCAGCGGAAATTACCGAAGGCTTTGTTGTTGAATTTGTCAAATAATTTTTCTTACAGGATGCGGCGCTTAATAAAATGATAAAACAATAAAAGGCTACCAGGCATTTGTTGAAATACTTCATGATAAGGTTTTTGAATTGCGAATTATAAATATAATTATTAAACCTAAAAAAAGTGAATGTTTTCATCAAAAACTAACCGTACAGGGGGCTACTTTATGCTGGAAGTAATTTTGGAAGTATTTACAAGAATCTGATGCAGGGGGCAATTCCTGGAAATTTCAAGCATCCTGTTTCTTTGCGGCTCTGTTATGTGTAATGGTACCTCAATCATGCACTGGAAAGAAGCGAACTTGTGTTCTTCAATTTGGATGCTTACCTCAACCTTTATTCCATGGATGTCCCAACCTTTGCGGTCGGCATACATTTTCAGTGTAATAACGGTGCATGCGGCCAGGGAGGCAGCCATCAATTCATGGGGCGAAAAACCTTTACCCTGTCCTCCATTCAACACGGGCTCATCAGCGAGTAAAGTATGTGCGTTGGCTGACAAGATTGTACAATAATTTTCCGGACCGATGGTTGCAGATACGTGTGTCATTGTAAAATTTTATTCAAAGGTAACAGCCGCAACCTCCACCCGGTAGAGCTCGATTAAATAATTTGCACCAGGTAAGGGTATATCTATAATTTTATTTAAAAACAAATGGATGGAATTTCTATTGCAGTGAAAAATGATGTTGCCGCATTGAACTTCCTGATCAATTCGGCTTATCGCGGTGACAGCGCTAAACAAGGCTGGACTCATGAAGCAGAACTGCTCGATGGCACCAGGATTAACGAGACGGAGTTGTACAATCTCTTGGAAAGGGAAAATACTTTTATTCTAAAATATATGGAAGCACATGAAATCTGCGCGTGTGTATTACTGGAAAAAAAAGTAAATAAATTATACATCGGTATGCTTACAGTTGCACCAGGACTGCAGGGCCATGGCATAGGTAAAAAATTATTGAAGTCCGCTGAGGAAAAAGCAAGAGAAATGAATTGTTCCTGTACTGAAATAACCGTTATCGATGCCCGCCATGAATTGATTGGCTGGTATGAAAGACATGGATACGGTGATACCGGTACAAGAATTCCTTTTGATGCAGACATGCAGAAACGTGCGATATCCACCCGCCCGCTTCAGTTTATTGTTATGGAAAAAATTCTATGATAATGCAGCACCAGGCAAATTCTTTACATCAGTCCGCAATTACAAAAAAGATATAGAACCAAAATGGATATTTTGTTGAAACAATCAATTTCTGGGTAAGAAACTCTTTAAGAACTGGATGTTTTCCTAAAAAGATTAAAAGTGGCATATCTTAGCTGGGTTACTTTTTATCAATTTCAGCATAAACAGACAAAAAATAATATATCAGAAATGGTACAAAAAACATACTTCAAGACCAAAGATTATTGCAAGGTTAAATTCACGTTTAAGCCTGAGAATGCAGAAAATGTAGAAATTTTGGGACTTAACGGTGACTGGAAAAATTCAATTGTAATGAGCAAAAAGAAAGACGGAACTTTTAATAGTGACGTTTCATTACAAAAAAATACTCAACACCAGTTTAAATACCTCGTTGATGAAACAATCTGGCTTAACGAACCTGAAGCAGACAGTGAAATACCGAATGATTTTGGGGGAAGTAATAGTGTGTTAGTAGTTTAAGATTTTGGGTCAGCTTCACAATCCGGATACCTCTGAAATCCTCTCTTCCATTAAATGGCATAATTTTTTAGGTTCAAATAGAACATTAAATCATTATGATGCCTAAAAATAAAAGTTCTCTTAGCAGCGGAGATGACAAAGAGGCCGGTCCTGGTAATACACCTGTAGAAGAAGCACATATACAGGCTGAAGAAGATATCAAAGAAGATCCTGAACTTGGGAACATTCCAGCCAAAGAAGATGATCTAGATGAAGGAGAGCTTGCAAGGCTTGAGGGGGAAGATTGAGGATACCAATCCGCCAGGTTTTTGATTCCGATTTGACTCACCCTGTAATAAGATTCAGTTTTTTACTACATTGATATATAAGCGGCTGTATATTTTATTGATCAGGGCT
>JBDUCQ010000151.1:0-6265 GCA_040003385.1 Ginsengibacter sp.
GCGGGAGGCATGTTGGGAAGATTGTACAGTACCCGTCGGAAAATAAGGCAAGTGTTGAAAAAAGAAGGTTTTCTTCATCGAACATAAAAAACCAAAGACTTTATAGTTATTTTCAACAAGTTCGAACTCCTAATAAATCAATAATTTTTTCAATGTTTTCCAAAAAAGATATAGAGCGTTATTACGATCTCAGTGAAGTGCATTACCGCCACTTCTGGGCATTGGAAAAAAGCAAATCATTGCACTATGGATATTGGGATGCAACCACAAAAAATTTCCACGAGGCATTGCAGAACATCAACAGGGTGCTTTCCGAAGAGATAGGGATTGTGCCCCCAGACCACGTGCTAGACGCCGGTTGTGGTGTTGGTGGTTCAAGCATTTGGCTTGCAAAAAAAATAGGATGCCGCGTAACGGGAATTAGTTTGAGTAAAAAACAAATTCAGCAGGCCAAAATGCTGGCCAGATCCGAAAAAGTTGAGCATCTCGTTTCATTTTTTGAAAAAGATTATACCTGTACAGGGTTTCAGGATGGCCAGTTCAGTGTTGTCTGGGGAATTGAAAGTGTATGCTATGTGCCTGACAAAGCGGACTTTATTAAAGAAGCGTTTCGGCTTTTAAAGCAGGGTGGAAGGTTGATCATTGCTGACTTTTTTAAAAAACAAGGATTGAATGAAGGCGAAGCAAGGCTGGTAAAGCAATGGGCAAACGGCTGGGCGATAGAAGACTATGCTACCAGAGAAAGCTTCGAAAATAAACTTTCCGAAAATGGTTTTTCAAATATCCGGTTCAAAAATGCGACTCCCGCAATTATGCATTCCGCAAGGAGATTATATACTGCGTATTTTATGGGTATGATCCCTGCATTTATTTACGGATTATTTCACCCTGCACAAACCAGGCTATCAAAGAATAATGTTACAACTGCCTTCCTTCAATACAAAACATTGAAAAAAGGATTGTGGAATTATGGGATCATCTCTGCTGAGAAGCTATAAATGTGATTTTAGTCCCGGATCTTTTTGAAAGGGTTCCCAGATTGTAACATACCTGGTGAGTTTCTTATTGATCCTGGGGTTGTATATTTTATGTTCAAAAAATAAAAGGTTGATCTGCAAGAAGTCACCGGGTTAATATGCCAACTCTACCCTGTGGGCCCGCAAAAAACACGCTCTTTCCAAGTTTTGCTTTCCTGCAAACGTTGAATCCTTCCCCGGATATTTTTTCCCAGGTCCTGCCGTCATCTTTGGAATAGTCTACACCATTCAATCCGCACGATATCCAATTGTTCCCTTCAAGAAATTCTACACAGCTTCGATATCCGAAAGGCCCATTGTTGGGTGCTTGCCAGGTTTTGCCACCGTTTTTGGTAATAAAGCAAACAAGTCTTTGCGAATCAGGAGTATTAAAATCCCCGCCGGTGACAATAAAAACCCTTTTATTTTTTATGGCTATTGAATTGGCGCCGGTGCTTTCCCTTCCCTGCAGTATAGGGAGGTCCCTGGGTTTTGAGCCGGCAAAATATCGCGACCGCAATCCACCTGTTATAAAATAATAATTGTGATTATGGAGCCTGATATTTGTGCCACTGCTTGCAAAACATGCTTCACCAGTTTCTGCATCAGGCAAATATTTTTTTGAAACAGGCCGCCATGAATCTCCGCCATCGAATGTTTGTGCGATGAAGATCTTGTGGCGAATAGGATCTCCAATGACAACCCCGTTGCTGCGATTTGAAAAATCCATTGCATCCAGGAACATGGATGTGTCCTTGTTTTCATAACAAATTTTCCAGCTATCACCACCATCAGTGGTTTTTAAAATATAAGCGGGCGAAGAAATGCCCATCACTATCGCTGTTGTGGCACTGAATCCTTCAATATCCCTGAAATCATTTTTTTCGAAGCCTTTCACCACCATCCATTTCCAGTTTTGTCCACCATCGATTGATCTGCCTACAGTCCCCTTGTTGCCGCTGGCCCAGATAATACGGTCAGAGACCACGCTCAATCCGCGAAATGAAGAAAGTGTCCCTGTATTTAAAATTTTTACTGTCTGGGAATGCACTGACACAGAGAGCAGCAACAAAAATAGGGTGGGTCTTATTCCGGTCATGTTATCAGGTTTTTTTGAAAAATTTATTTAATCATTGCAACTCCTTCGGTTAGATTCAGGCGTTAAAATATTCGAGCTGGTTTTTCTTTACTTTTGAAGGTATGAGTTATAATTATTTGCCATTGGATAAAAGCTGGACAAATTTTCAACAGGTTAAGAATTTGCTTGCATATAACCAATTGGTATCAATCACGTGGGGAGCGCATGATGAAATTGTAAAATGCCGGCAATATCTCGACCATAAACTTGAAACCTCTGAGCAATTGTTTTACGGGATCAATACCGGTTTTGGATTTTTCCAGGACGTGAAAATAGAAAAATCGCAATTGAATCAACTTCAGAATAATCTGCTGAAATCCCACGCATGCGGATTAGGGGATGAAGTACCCGGTCCCATTGTTAAGCTGATGCTGATGCTTAAAATTAAAAGTTTAAGTTATGGCTATTCAGGTGTTGGAATTGAGATAGTTAAGAGATTAATAGAGATGTATAACCAGGACGTTTTACCTGTTATATATACACAGGGGTCATTGGGTGCATCAGGTGACCTTGCACCACTTAGCCACTTGTGCCTTCCACTGATAGGACTTGGTGAAGTGATCTATGAAGGCAAACGGTACAAAGCCGGGGAAGTCCTGGAAAAATTCAGCTGGCAGCCAATTGAATTGCAGAGCAAGGAAGGCCTGGCATTGATCAACGGAACACAGTTTATGAGCGGTTATGGTTTGTACAATCTCATCAATGCTGAAAGGTTGATGAAGTGGGCTGATGTAATTGCTGCTGTCTCATTTGAGGCTTTTGACGGAGTAGATGATTGCTTCAATGAAAAAGTGCATGCCATACGGTCGCACAAAGGCCAGGTATTCACAGCTTCAAGATTTAGAGAGCTATTGCAAGGAAGCGGGATAGCTTCACAACAAAAATCACAGGTCCAGGATCCTTATTCTTTCCGGTGCATCCCACAGGTTCATGGAGCAACACGGGATACATATACACACGTGCTTGATATATTTTTGAAAGAGCTGAACTCTGTAACAGACAATCCAAATATTTTTCCTGACGATGATCTCATATTGAGTGGTGGTAATTTTCACGGACAAACTCTGGCGCTCGCCCTGGATTACCTGTCAATTGCTTTTGCAGAACTGGGCAGCATTTCCGAAAGAAGAAGTTTTCAATTATTAAGCGGGCAGAGAAACCTCCCTCTATTTTTAGTAAAAAACCCTGGGTTGCATTCAGGGTTGATGATCCCACAATATACCGCAGCTGGAATTGTAAGTGAGAATAAGCAATTGTGTACTCCTGCTTCAGTAGATTCCATGTCTTCCAGCAACAACCAGGAAGACCATGTAAGTATGGGCGCCAATGCTGCTGTAAAATGTTTCCGTGTGTTACAAAATGTAGAAAAGGTACTGGCCATCGAATTATTAATAGCTGCCCAGGCGCTGGAATTCCGGAGACCTCTACAATCTTCCGTGGAAATTGAAACCGTTGTTTCCGCTTTCCGTGAAAAAGTTTCTTTCAATGAAGCTGACAGGGTACTCAATGAGGATATGAAAAATGCCGTTGAGTTTATTCAGTATTTTCCTGTTGATTAACCCGTACTTTCTTTTAATGGAATTCCCACATTTGCAAAGATTTTAACTGCCCTTCGACGAGCTCAGGGTGACAGCAGTATTATAATGGCATTACAAGACGATTGTTAGCATGAAGCATTCAAAGCAC
Organism: Ginsengibacter sp.; assembly: GCA_040003385.1. Classification (GTDB taxonomy): domain Bacteria; phylum Bacteroidota; class Bacteroidia; order Chitinophagales; family Chitinophagaceae; genus Ginsengibacter. The sequence continues at coordinate 3,841 of JBDUCQ010000151.1, forward strand.
CGTACAAATTAATGCTCTTGTCATGCTGAGCCAGTCGAAGCATTGAAGCACGAGTCACAAAAAAATTAATATGAGACTTTACCACAATTATTCTGTTTATATAGTTGAATGCAGGGATGGTTCTTATTATACCGGGGTAACAAATGATTTAGAAAGACGTTGTGGGAACATGAAACTGGTTTCCATATTCAGTGCTACACATATACCAGGAGGCCTGTAAAATTTAGATACTACGAAACTACCAATGCTGTGAAACAGGCGATTTTAAGGGAGAAAAAAATTAAAGGGCTGGTCAAGAAAAAAGAAGGAAGCAATATTTCCAGAAAATTGGGATGAATTGATAAGGTTATCAAAATCATATTCACTACGTAGAGAAAACGGTGAAAAGAATATTTGACATGGACATTCGAATTATCAAATTTGATTTTCGTCACCACTTATATTATCGCCCTTCGACGGGCTCTGGGTGACAGCTGTATTAGAATAGCATTACAAGACATGGCCTACTTAACTTGTCGCCATTCGACGGGCTCAGGGTGACAGCAGTAAAATGGTTTGGCGAAGAACAGTACAACCTAATAATGTTGTCATGAGGTAATAAAGAACGAATCATTAATCCTGCCGCCACAAAAACATTAATAACTTTGCTTCCCAATCAATCACTTACTATGGGAAAGGATATTGTAGGCAACACTCTCCAGGAAAATGCAGCCACTAATACAAGGCGCTATGATCCGGTAAAATATGCTACTCCCACAGGCACCCGGATCTCGTGCAAAGGCTGGATACAGGAAGCAGCATTGAGAATGTTATTGAATAATCTCGATCCTGTGGTAGCTGAGCGCCCTGATGACCTCATCGTATATGGAGGACGTGGCAAAGCTGCAAGAAATTTTGAATGCCTTGATCTCATCATAAAATCTTTGAAGGACCTCAATAATGATGAAACTCTGTTAATTCAAAGCGGTAAGCCCGTTGGTATTTTTAAAACACACGCCGACTCGCCACGGGTTCTCATTTCAAATTCACAGCTGGTACCAAAATGGGCAACCTGGGAGCATTTCGATGAACTTGAAAAAAAGGGATTGATGATGTATGGACAAATGACAGCCGGATCATGGATCTACATAGGAAGCCAGGGCATTGTACAGGGCACCTATGAAACGTACGGGGCGGTTGCCAATAAACATTTCAATGGCACATTAAAAGGCACACTGAATGTTTCGGCAGGCCTGGGTGGTATGGGAGGAGCCCAGCCCCTCGCCATCACCATGAATGAAGGAGTTGCTCTGATTGCAGAAGTTGAGAAATGGAGAATTGAGAAACGTTTGGAAACCAAATACCTGGACCTGTTAATTGAAAATATCGATGAAGCAATTGATGCGGCCATCGAAGCAAAAAAATCGGGTCAATCTCTAAGCATTGGGGTGCATTGCAATGCTGTCAATTTATTACAGCGCCTCATTGAGAGAAACATCCGGATTGACACACTCACTGATCAAACTTCTGCCCATGACCCACTTGTAGGCTATGTGCCCCATACTTTAACCAACGAACTGGCTAATGCACTTAGAAAAGACAATCCACAGGAGTACATTGCAATGGCATACAACAGCATGAAGCTTCATGTTGAACTCATGCTAAAGTTGCAAAAACGCGGTGCCATCACGTTTGACTATGGAAATAACATCCGTGCCAGGGCCAAAGAAAAAGGTCTTGAACAAGCGTTTGATTTTCCTGGTTTTGTCCCGGCATACATACGACCATTATTTTGCGAAGGCAAAGGACCGTTCCGGTGGGCAGCGCTGAGCGGGGACCCCGAAGATATTCGTGTAACCGATACCGTTATGATGGAACTTTTCCCTGGAAATGAAGGGATGATCAGGTGGATAAAAATGGCTCAAGAGAAAATCGCCTACCAGGGTTTGCCAGCCCGTATCTGCTGGATAGGGCAGGGCGAGAGGGAGAAAGCGGGACTCGCATTTAATGAACTAGTTAAAACCGGTAAAGTGAAAGCACCGATCGTGATTGGAAGGGATCACCTCGATACCGGCTCAGTGGCAAGCCCTAATCGTGAAACAGAAGCCATGATGGATGGATCAGATGCGGTTGCCGACTGGCCCATCCTGAATGCATTGGTAAACACCGCCGGTGGGGCCAGTTGGGTTAGCCTTCATCATGGTGGCGGCGTAGGTATGGGGTATAGCATACACGCCGGGATGGTAATTGTGGCTGATGGCACTGATGAAGCAGGTGCAAGACTTAGCAGGGTTTTGCGCAATGATCCGGGATTGGGTGTGATCCGACATGCAGATGCCGGGTATCCCACCGCAAAGCAAATGGCAAAGGACCATCACCTCGATATAGTTGATAGGTTAAATATGAATCATTGAGAAACACCAGGATGGACCGGCCAGACATTTCA
>JBDUCQ010000037.1:0-20978 GCA_040003385.1 Ginsengibacter sp.
AGGTATAAGTGTTAGGAATTAGGTTCGAAGATTAAAAATATTAAAAATGAAGATTGCTTTATTATTATCTTTTGTATGGTTATCCTGCAGTTGCCAGGCCCAGAATTTTTATTTGTTCACCGGAACTTATACAGGAACAGGCAGTAAAGGAATTTATGTATACCGGTTTGATGCATCAACTGGGAAAGCCATCCATGTAAGCAACACAGATACCTGTGTCAATCCATCTTACGTGGCAGCATCGTACGGTGGTAAATATATTTATGCTGTGAATGAAACCAATGGCACCAATCCCGGAAGTGTAAGTTCTTATGCTTTCAATAAAAATACAGGGAAACTTAAATTTCTCAACAACCAGGTAACTGGTGGCGATGATCCCTGTTATGTAACAATAAGCAGGGATGATCAATGGATGATAGTCGGCAACTACTCTGGTGGGAATTTATCGGTGTTCAGGTTGAATAAAAATGGAACCATCAACCATTATACACAGCTCGTGCAGGATACGGGCAGCAGCATCAATGAAACAAGGCAGGAAAAAGCACATGTACATTCTACGGTTTTGTCTCCGGATGAAAAGTATTTGTTTACACCAGACCTTGGGACAGACAAAGTGATGGTATATGCATTCAATAAGGAGCATACTCGCCCATTAAAGCCTTATTCACCAGCTTATGTTACTACTGTGGCCGGCAGTGGTCCAAGGCATTTTACTTTTCATCCCGACCATCATTTTGCTTACCTGGTCAATGAATTAAGCGGAACTGTCTCATCATTCACTTATTTAAATGGCCACCTTGAAAAAATGGAAGAGATGGCAACCCATCCTGCAGAATACAAAGGTTTGCCCGGGAGCGCTGATATCCATACTTCACCCGATGGAAAGTTTTTGTATGTGTCGAACCGGGGAGATGAAAATACGATTACCATATTTTCCATCAGCAATAGTGGCAGACTCAGGTTGCTTGGTTTTCAACCCACAATGGGAAGAACGCCACGCAATTTTGTCATTGATCCAACCGGAACTTTTTTATTGGTTGCCAACCAGGACACCGATAATATTGTAATTTTCCGACGCAATAAAAAAACAGGGGGGTTAAAATATACAGGAAGACAGTTGAAAGTCCCTAAGCCCGTATGCCTGCAGATGATCCCAGCTAAATAATGATCACAGAAAAAGAAACTGCAGGCTGCAAGGTATTTAAGTTGCGTACCTAATCAATGAATATGGAAACAATCAAAACGGTATTTGTAACAGGTGCCACCGGCAACCAGGGTGGTGCCGTTGCAAATAACCTTGTGATGAATGGGTTTGTAGTGAAGGCACTGACCCGCGATGCGCATTCACCCAAAGTAAAAAAGCTGGAGCATCCAAATCTTGAATATGTGACAGGCGATCTAAACAACGTTGAATCATACAGTAAATATTTGCATAAAACGGACGCAGTGTTCAGCGTACAAACTTTTGAAAAGGGTTCGGCTGTTGAAGTGAAACAGGGAATGGATTTAGCGGGTATAGCAAAATCCTCGGGCGTTCGAACCTTCGTTTATTCCTCTGGATTGGGGGCAGATCTGCATACAGGAATTCCTCATTGGGAAAGTAAGCTATTGATTGAAAATTATATCAGGCAGATTGATTTGCCGTACTCAATCTTAAGGCCTGCCTCCCTTTTTGAAAATTTTTTAATTCCCCAGGTAAAAAACCGTCTTTTAAAAGGGAAACTTGTTTCCCCAATCAGGCCTGATAAAATACAGCAATTTATTGCCTCAGATGATATTGGGAAAATGGCAGTGCGCATTTTTAAAGATCCTTCAAAGTATTATAAAAGCACAGTAATACTTGTTTCCCAACGGATGGACAATTTACAGGTGGCAAAAATTTTTTCTGAAGTGTTGGGAAAGGAAATACACTATCAACAACTGCCTTCAATCATTACAAGACTTGCCATGGGAAAATCTTTATATAAGATGTTCATGTGGCTCAATAAAAACGATTTATCCGGTAATATTGACCCCGATTCAATCCGGAATGAATTCCCCCAGATGATGACCTTAAAACAGTGGATCGGACAGAATTTTACAACATCAAAACCCTGACAGGGAAAAATACATTTATGCAAATCATTATTTTTTCGATCTATCTCTTCCTGGCAGTGTATATGGCGGGCAATATGCTCACCTTGCAAATTCAACACTACGGCATTTACAGATTTGTTTCGCCGGAAAAATTCAAAGAATATATGGCCGCAAACAATAAATCAGCGCTTGTGCCTTCCATCCTTCCCGCAATGATTTTATTGCTCTTTAATTTGCTCTTGTTTTTTGACCACCCGGCATTCATGAGCATCACCGAATGTTGGTTGCTGGTTTCGTTAAATTTGGTTGCGCTGATCTCAACTTTTGGATGGCAAAGAAAATTACAGGGACAAATGGCTGTTTCAGGTTATGATGCAAAAAAGATTAAAGATTTAGTTGATACCAACTGGATCAGAACAATTGTTTTTATCATCCAGGCCATCACAGCTGTTTTGATCACAATCAAAGCAGTTGCCCGGTAAATGGAATTTTTTGGAAGTAAAAAAACCCATTTGCAACAATGGGTTTTAAGATTTTTTGAAAACATTAATCACTCTTCGCCCAACTTTAGTAATTGTACTTCACAACTGATAGTCACAGTTTCACTAACAAGTACCCCTCCGGCCTCAAGTGCTGCATTCCAGTTTAAACCCCAATCTTTCCGGTTTATTTTTCCATTTAGCGTAAAACCGGCTTTCTCATTTCCCCATGGGTCTTTCATCACTCCACCAAATTCAACATCTAATTTAACCTGCCGTTTAATTCCCTTGATGGTAAGGTCGCCATACATTTCGTAACTGCCGTCATTGTCAACTTTTTCGATGGTATTGCCAGTGAAAGTAATTTGCTTATGATTTTCAACATCAAAAAAATCCGCGTTCTTCATGTGTTCGTCACGTTTCAAATCACCTGTATCCACTGAGGCAGCATTTGCCCAAAAATCGATCTCGGCCGTCATAAAATCTTCAGCTGTTGTATAGATTACGGCATCGAATTCCTTGAAAACACCTTTTACATTGGTGATCATGAGGTGCCTTACTTTAAAGGCGATCTCTGAATGGGTAGGATCGATCCCCCATTTTACCCTTGTCATTGTTTCATTCATTTTTTATTTTATTTATATGTGATTAGAATTATTAATACAATGCGACGGTTCTATCACATCAAAGATGTTGCCAGCCTATCCGTTTGTTTTTTTGTTTTTCAAAAGCGCAGCAAACATCATAAGAGGACAAACCAGTCAACTCTAAGCGAGAAAATGAGAATGGGCGTCAATTTACGACATGTGGGGGCAGAGAGAAAGAATAGCAATCATAATAAAGATTGTTTTTTTAAGGTTCTTCTGGATTTTGAATAGTTCGTAATTAGGAAAGAAATTGTAGGGGAAGAAAAGAATAGGGGTCGATTGAAAAGATCTTTTCTTTTTCTTCCGGCAACTCTCCCAATTCAATTTCTATAAATGAGGCGGCTTCGGTTATTTGCCACATGTACAATTTTTTATCATCTTTCGGATGTTCATATATCTCGGGAAGCATCTGTGGTAGCAATCCGTTCCAGCAGGCCTCTTCTAATTGCTCCCTTTCAGACAGCTTACTTTTTTTGCCGTCATCATCCCTGTCGGAAAATTGCCTGGATGAAAAAGTAGTTCCTGTCATCAAAAGTATTTCTTGTTGGGTAGAATTTGTTTTCATATCAAAAAGTTTAAGTGCTCGATTATTAGACGTTAAACTGATTCATTCCACACATAACGGCACCTCAAAGTTGTGTTAAATGCGGCCGTGCGGCAGATTCAATGGGATAATAACGGAATACAATCAAAAAAATTACGTGGGTTAGGATCAGGCGTAGTTTAATGCCTTATAATCAAAGGATTAAAATTTAGCATTCAGGCCAAAAGATCCTTAATTACAGGACCTGTAAATTAAAGAATCTACTTTTCTACAAAGTGGTAAGGTAAAATCTACACGAAAATTTTTTTTATCTTGCCGTGAACCAACATTCGGTTTGATGATTAAAATAGGTTCATTTTTTACCATCCTGGTGTTTGCAACAGGATTAACCACTGCACAGAATTTACCGGCAACATGGAAGCTTATGTGGCATGATGAATTTAATTATACCGGGTTGCCCGATTCGGCCAAATGGAATTATGATACAGGAGGTGATGGATGGGGTAATAATGAACTGCAATTTTATACCCAAAGTAAATTATCCAATGCCCGTGTTATTAATGGCTGCCTGGTGATCCAGGCAAGGAAGGAGAATGTTGAAGGAAAAAAATTCTCATCTGCAAGGCTGATCACAAAGGGAAAGGAAGATTGGAAATACGGTCGTGTAGAAGTCAGGGCTATGCTGCCTGCTGGGCTGGGAACCTGGCCTGCAATCTGGATGCTGGCATCAACCACACCATTGCAATGGCCTGACGATGGCGAAATTGATATCATGGAACACGTAGGGTTTGACCAGGGGAAAATTCATGCATCCGTACATTGTAAAAAGTACAACCATGTGATCAGGACCCAAAAAACAGATACGATCATGGTGAAAGATTGCTCACGATCTTTTCATGTGTATTCAATGGAATGGGATGATGATCACATTAGCATATTCGTAGACCGGAAAAAATATTTCACTTTTAAGAATGAACATTCTGGATATGATGCGTGGCCCTTTAGCCAGCCATTTCATTTATTGTTGAATATAGCGGTGGGTGGTAACTGGGGAGGTGCAAAAGGAGTGGATCAAAATATCTGGCCGCAAAAAATGCTAGTGGACTATGTAAGATTATATCAACATTAACTGGTTGCCAATTGCACAAACTTTTTCAACTCGGAAATTTCAATAGCAGTTAATATTTCATTGTTGTCATATTTTAATTTTAGAAACAAAGCCCGCTTGTGCTGTGGATATTTAAGCAATATGGTGTGCAGGCGATGACCATTTTCCTCATCTTTTACAAATAAAGGTTTCACAGCAGGAAGGTCTGATTTATACCTGGTAGGCATTCTTTTGATGAGAGCTTCCAGTGTAGCCAGCTTGCCTGTTGACAAACCTGTAATCTTTGATGCTTTGCTATGCAACCCCTGAAGTTGCTTTTTACTGAGGCTTCCCCTGTCACGGTATTGCTTGTAAAGGCTGATCACAAATGACGAAACCGGGTAAGCCATGATACAGTCTTCCAGCAATTCATTGATAATATCCACTTCTGCCATTAAGATTTAAATTAGCTGGTTACAAAATTAAGCAAATGAAGGATTTCTTATGCCGGTAAAGCATGTTTCTTATATTCATGAACATGGTGAAACTTTATGTTTTGAATACTTTATGTTTTCAATACAGAGACATTATATTGCAAGCAAATAAATCACATGAACCAGGGAAATCACGGAAGAACCCAATTCCAGGTTGACCGCATCGCTTTTTTCAGCGACGCGATCATAGCAATTGCCATAACATTATTGGTGCTTGAGATTAAAATTCCTTCTGTCGGGCAAAATACTTCATGGCATGATGTCAGAACCGTGTATACCAACAAATTATTGTTCCCATTGTTAAGCCTTTTCTTCAGCTTTTTTATCATAGGCCGTTTATGGATGCGTCACCATGAATTGTTTGAACACGTGATCAATTATAACAGGTTGCTGATAAGGTACAACCTTTACTTTCTTTTCAGTATCGTTCTCCTGCCGGTAAGCACCATGTTCATGATGGACAAAGAAAACCCTGAAACAATACGTATTATTGTTTACCTGTCCAACCTGGCGCTTTGTCATTTATTTTTCCTGGTTTTGCTGATGGTCATCACAAAAAAAGAAAATCAATTCTTTGATCCGCATGGAAACGATATCATCAGGAAAGAAAAAGAAGATTGCATCCTTTTCATTGTTTTTTTGCTGATCACAATCTTGTTATTTATCATAAAACCTAATTGGGCACCTTTCAGTGTGATTATTTTACTGGCAAGGCGAATATTTTTGCGCGTGAAAAAATTAAGTAAATAAAATTTACTCCTCCGTTTAGGCAAAAGAAAAAGAAAGTTGTGAAGCCGCGGCTTGCATTCGTTTGGGAAGAATGGCTGTATGGATATGAAACAATGGGGTTTCCACATACCTGGTTGCCACAATCATTTTTACACCCATGGCTTGTTCATTAAAAAGCTGCTGTACAAGCTCTGGCCGGTTGTTATTCTTTGAAAGGTGTGATAAAAAGAGGTGGCTCATGAATGGAGGTTTATGAGTTGAAAAAAGTTTCAACGCTTCCGCATTGCTTAAGTGACCTTTTTCTCCCCGGATCCGGCTTTTTAAAAAAAATGGATACTTGCCTTTCTCCAGCATCTCATCGTCATAGTTGGTCTCTAAAAATGCCGCATGGCATAATTTGAATTGATTGATCACATTTTTACAGGGATACCCGATATCTGTAAAAATTCCTACACTCACTTTGTTACAACAAACCACAAAGCTATGTGGATCTGCTGCGTCATGGGATTTTGGAAAAGGTGTGATGGAAAGATCACCTATATGAACGGGCACAAGGCTGGAAAATGACTGTATGTTTTGGAGATTTATTTTAAATCCACCTGCTTTGAGCGTACCTGGCGTTACATAAATTGGGAGTTTGTATTTTTTACTCAATACAGCAATGCCGCTGATGTGATCAGAATGCTCGTGCGACACAAAGACTGCTTTTATCTTTTGCATGTTAAGACCCAGGCGGTGAATCCGTTTTTCCACTTCTGTACAGGTGATGCCCACATCGATCAGGATGGCCTCGTTTTCATTTCCGATATAATAACAGTTTCCATTACTGCCTGAATTGATAGAAGAGATAAACAATGACATAAGCAATGCAAAGAAAAGGATTTTACACATTTTTTATAGAGGTGTGAGCAAATTGAAGGTAATTTTATAATGTAATCATCCGCGTTAAAAAATTGTATATGAAAATAGGAATAGCTGCAGATCATGGAGGGTATGAACTCAAACAAGTAGTTCATTCGTTACTTGAATCATCAGGCTTTGAAATCGTTGATTTCGGGGCTTCCCGGTTAAATGAATCAGATGACTATCCTGATTATATTATTCCTTTGGCCTTGGCTGTAAATTCCGGGGAGGTTGAAAGAGGAATTGCAATCTGTGGAAGCGGGGTAGGTGCATGCATAGCTGCCAATAAAGTTAAAGGTGTGCGCGCTTGCCTCATCAATGACCATTTTTCAGCTCACCAAGGAGTGGAAGATGACGACATGAATCTTATTTGTCTTGGCGGAAGGGTAACGGGGCATTCGGCTGCGATGGAATACGTACAGGCATTCCTGGCATCCGAATTTTCAAACGCTGAAAGGCATTTACGAAGAGTAAAAAAAGTGAAAGCACTTGAAGATTGAGTTGATAGTGAAGGGCAGATTTATTTTGACCTTTGATAATTCACCATTATTCACCATTATTCACCATTGACCATTCACCATTGTCCATTCACCATGAAACTATTCAGGATACTTCAATCTTTCCAGGAACGGCTGAAATCGGGGGTCAGTTTTAATGAACGAGAGAAAAGGATACCCGCCAATGCTGATCAACAAGCTTGCCCTTTCTTCAAAGGCCTGTTCCAAAAATTCAAAAGCCTGGGTTTCATTTTTTGACCAATAGGCAGCAATTGACAGTGACAATGTAGAAATAAATTCAGTTTTTGATCGCAGGGTTAGTTCATCCAGTATTTTTTGTGAGTCTTCGGTATTGCCTCTGGTAGAATAAAGCCAGCACATTACATGCAGTGTATACTGGTGACGACCCGAGATTTTAATCGCTATTTGTATGGCATCCATGGCTTCATCAAATTTCCCCAAACCATGATTTGCCATACAAAGCGCACAATATGAAAGGAAAGAATTGGGATCCAATTCAATGGCTGCCTGGCTAACATTCCGGGCTTCCTCGAATTTGTTGAAACCAATGTATACAGATGCAAGCGTGTTGTGTGAATGCGAAACAAGCGGTTCCAAATCTATGGCTTTAAAGGCCTCTTCTGCAGAATGCTCGTAATTTTTTTCTACCCAACAAAGATAGTTGCTGTACCAATAATGCGCAGGAGCATAGCCTGGATTTATGGCAAGCGCTCTTTCATATTCATTTTTTGCTTCTAACCAGTTGCGGTCATAAAAAGTGGTGATAAAAGCAAGCACAGAATAGGGTTCTATGCGAACGGGGTTGAGCTGGATCGCCTTCTTGGCCGCTTCCCTGGCCCTGGGTATCACCTGATGTGGCGGTAGAATTGAATAAAAAGCAAACAAAGCATAGGTATCAGCAATGCCTGCATAGGCAAGGGAAAAATCGGGGTCTATACCGGTGGCTTTCAGGAAATATTCAAGCCCTTTTTTTAAACCAGTCCCCCGACGGTTCCAGTAAAACTTGCCTTTTAAATAATAATCATAAGCCTCTTTATTCTCCGTGGAAGTTGTTGTGATAATTGCTCTTTCCGTTTCAAGCAATGTGATCTTCAATTTTTCTGTAACAGCCAAAGCAATCTCATCCTGTATTGCAAAAATGTCATCCATTTCCCGGTCATATTTTTCACTCCATAAATGAAAGCCATCTTCCACGTTTATCAGCTGAACAGTAATCCGCAAGCGGTTTCCCTGTTTGCGAACACTTCCTTCAAGCACAGTATGTACACCGAGCTTCTGTCCGAGTTGACGCAGATCCATGTTTGTACCCTTGAATTGAAAAGCTGATGTACGCCCTGCAACTTTAAGGTCATTTACATGCGATAAGGAATTGAGTATTTCTTCTGAAATTCCATCACTGAAATATTCCTGTTCCGGGTCATTGCTCATGTTCACAAATGGCAATACCGCCACACTTTTTTTTGGTATGGAGGATGTTGGAGGAGGTGTCTTTTTTTCCTGGGTTTTACCTTTTAAAGAATCAGGAACAGGTTTCACCAGGCCATCATGATCGAGAGCAAATACTTCGACTTCCCTGTCAATATTTTTTAATTGGTAAATGCCCATAGAAAGGGTTTTTAAAGTAGGATGGTTGTGTAGTTCATCGTTTACTTTGTCTGAGATCAGAACACTGCCAACCACTCCAAGCGATTCAATCCGTGAAGCGAGGTTCACCCCATCCCCAAATACATTTCCGTCATTCATGATGATATCACCAATGTGAATGCCCATGCGTACCGGAACTACCGGCCACTGACGGAATACCTGCTGCATCATTACTGCACATTGTACCGCCTGCACCGCACTCGTAAAAACACTCAGGGTGCCGTCTCCATAATATTGTACAATGGTGCCATTGAAATTTTTGTGTTCATTTTCCAGGATCTCCCTGTGGCGGTCCTTCAGGGTGATTGCATTATTTTCATCCTTCTGCATAATTGCAGTGTAGCCCTCTATATCTGTAAAAAGGATCGCTGCTAATTGTCGGGATTGAGGCATGATAGCTCTGGCTTAGAAAAAGAAATTTACAATATTTTTAAATATTATTTTGATAAGAAAGTTAAACTGACTTTCCACCACCGGAAGGCCCGGCATTCAATAAATCTAAGGGAGTATTTGTCGTGGAAATAAAAAAGCATCTCTTTCGGAGATGCTTTAAAACTTCAGGATTTGTATTTTACTTTTTATTTGCTTTGTACCTCATATCAGGTGTGCCATTTTTTTTCACGGGTCCTGAATGAGTTGTAGATTTTGCCTTTTTGTTCATTTTCATCCGCATGTCAGGGCTGCCATCACTTTTTAATCCGGACGTTTTCATGGAATCCCTGGCCATTTTGTTTTCTTTTTTTTCAGTGACTTTTGTCATCTTGCCCTCTTTTTTGGTGGTGGCTTTCACCGTTTTCGTTGTGGTTTTAGCAGGTGTTGTTTGAGCTGTAACCATGCCCCAGCTTGCAAAGAATAGTATGGCGGAAACAATAATTTTTTTCATCGTAATATAATTTTTAAGTATTAAGTAAGGGAATCTGTTCATGGGTGAAATATACATGAACACATAAAATCATTCACTTCGTAGGTGAATAATCATTGATGTAACCTGGAACTAAAGTGTCATCAACCTGGGAGGTGACTTAATTTCTTTTATAAACCGGTAAGCATATTTATTGGAGTAAGCAATGAAAAAATTACACGGCGGCGGGGAGAAAGTTTTGCTGCCCTGTGTTTCGGCATTTTCACAGATTACCTGGAGTTGTTTGTGCTGCTGTAATTCTTTCTGTTGCCTGTTGTGCGATTCAGGAATTGCATTTTCATATTTTAAAACGATCTCAGCAACAAATTCTACATACGAATCTATATAATTAAATTTTTCGTGGTGGTCTGCCTGGGTGCTCAACTGTGCGCCAGGTGCATCGATGCTGATATTCAGAACCTGCAAGGCCGTCACAAATAAAAATAATTTGTTGATGATATTCTTTCTGAAGAATTGCACAATATAAATGTAAGAAAATTGTAAGAAGAAAATGAACGGTGGCTTGATGAATCATTTACTTTTGTGATTCAATAATTTCATATGCCTGATAAAATTGCATTGGTGACAGGCGGCAGCCGCGGACTTGGCAGGGATATGGCACTTCAACTTGCCCGTGATGGGCACGATGTGATCATTACTTACCAGACCCGGAAGGAAGCTGCCAGCGAAGTTGAGAAAGAAATTACCGGGATGGGTAAAAAGGCCGCCTGCCTGAAGTTAGATTTAAACGACATCCCCGCTCTTGAAACATTTAATAAACAGTTTCAACAATTATTGCAGGACAGGTGGCAGAAAACTTCATTTGATTTTTTGATCAACAATGCTGGAATTGGTGCTACCATTCCTTTTGCCCAGGTCACTGAACCGGATTTTGATTCCTTTATGAACATTCACTTTAAGAGTGTTTATTTTCTTACGCAAAAATTGCTGCCCATCATGAATGACAAAGGGAGGGTGATCAACATTTCAACAGGGACAACCCGTTTTTGTGTACCCGGTTATTCTGTTTATGCCTCTATGAAGGGTGCAGTGGAAGTTTTTACACGATACCTGGCAAAAGAGGTGGGTGCACGTGGTATTACGGTTAATGTTGTGGCTCCAGGCCCCGTGGCAACGGATTTCAACAATGGTGGCAACCGCGATAACCCCGAGCGAACTAAGTTTTTAGGCTCCCAGACTGCCTTGGGCAGGGTAGGCGTACCTGAAGATATTGGTGGTGTAATCTCTTTTTTATGCAGCGAGAGCGGCGGCTGGATAAATGGACAGCGGATAGAGGTATCAGGGGGAATAAATTTATAACCTGGTGCAGTAAAAAGCCCGGCAAAATGCCGGGCCTTTTCATTGTTTCCAAATCATTATAACGGTCAGTCTTTGTAATAAGTAAAAGTTCTTTTTATGATTTTGACGGGTTTGTTTTTGTCATTGTACTGTGTACGTTGTGTCCAGTTTCCTTTATCATCCAATGAATCATATTTATAGGTTGATACAGTCGTTTTAGTTGTATCCTTCATTACATTGGTTTCGGATCCTTCGATCCAATTTCCTTTATCGTCCATTTTGTAAGTAGAACGATAACTTTCTTTTCCTGAACTATCTTTTCCAACTGTGCCAGCATAGAGGCCATTGGTATAAGTTTGAGCAAATGATGATTTAAATTTGTTTTCAGGAGTATATTCTGTAGCACCCAAAACATTTTCATATTCATCCTGTGTGATTTCTTTATAATAGCTGGTCATTTTTTCTGTTGAGTCATATACTTTAACCAGGCCAAATTTTTTATTGCTGTCAAGATCAATTACAAATTTTTTGGTTTGCTTACCATTTGTTTTGGTAGTTATTTCTTTGGGAGTGCCGCCTTCATAACGGGTGAGCATTGTTTCTTCTTTTACTTTCCCGGTACTGTCTTTTGTTTCTGCTTTGATTGAATATCCTTTTTCATCTAATTCTGTAACGTTCATAACAGAGTCTTTGACAGATTTCCCGGTGCTGTCAACTGTATAAGCTTGTTCTGTATAGCTTTGTACTTTTCCTTTTAAATTTTGCTGAAACAGATCAGTGTTCCTGGCAGATGATTCAGTAGTTGAACTTGTGTTACAGGCAAATAAGATCATCCCTGCAGAAAATAAGAATAGAAGCTTCTTCATGATAATAGTTTTGGTTAATTAAAGAGGTAAGATAAGGTTCATTTACAATTTTATTTCAGTTCCTCTTCAATTTGTCAAATTATATTTTTTACCGCATCAATCAACTGACCCTATCTTCCGGCTATTTTTTCAGGATAATCCCTCCGGCTTAAATAATTTTCAGCAATCGGCATTTTTAATACCTCTTCAAAATTCTGGCTTCCATTGTTGCCGGTAACTAAATGATTATCAAGAAAAGGAAAACTTCCTTACCTCTGACTTCGTTGAAGGGCTTGATGAATATTTCCACCACGAACAATGCCTGGGGTCAAAAAAATTCGTAAAATTTATTTTGTGCTGAACACTTTTTTAAGCAAGTCCGTAGTTCTGGCCGCAGGATCTTTGCGAATCTTTTGTTCTTCAAGTCCCAGCTGGTAAAAAATTCCACTCAGGGCTTTTTCGGTAACATATGCCTCGATATCGGGGTTTACCTTATTAAAGCTGAATTTATTATAATTGGAAAAAATGGTATTCCAGTATTTGGTTGCATTCACTTTCTCCAGGGATTGCTGGATGATGGGCCGGAATGCCGTTGTAAGCTGGGTGGATGTTTTATTTTTTAAATAGCCGGTGGCTGCAAAATCGCCTCCTCTTAAAATGCCCATAGCATCCTGGAAGCTCATTTGCCTGATTGCGTTCACAAATACCGGTGTGGCACTTTTAGCGGCGTCCTCGGCTGCGCGATTCATCGAAAGTATTGCATTGTCTACCTGGCTACCGAATCCTGCCGCACGTAATTTTTGCTCTACTTTTTTTGCTTCCTCCGGCATCAGGATTTTAATAGCAGCATCCGCAAAAAATCCGTCTACACCTGAAAGCTTCTCTAAGCCACGTTGTGTACCCACTTCCAGCGCTTGTTTAAGTCCATCAGAAATATCACCGCCAGCTGCATCAGAACCAGTGGTTTTACTGGTAATAGTATTTAAAATATTTTTTAATTTCTGGCCTTTGACTGCTATTAAGGAAACAGAAAGAAGTATAAATAAAGACAATGTTTTCATGGTACAGGTTTACGTGTTCCAAATATATTGAAGCTTGATTCAATAAACGGTTAATGAACCCTTAACGTTTCAACCCGAGGGGTATTATTTGATCAAAAGAAAAACCCACTGATACGTGGGTTCTTCGAAAATTTTCCTTCGACAAGATCAGGACAGATACAACTCCAAACTACAAACTCTGAACTCCGATCTTTAGGCTCCGACTCACTGCTTAATTCTAATACCTGTAATGTTCTGCTTTAAAAGGACCTTCTTTAGCAATACCTAAATAGCTGCTCTGATCTTCGGTAAGTTCATCCAGCACAACCCCGATTTTAGCAAGGTGTAAACGTGCCACCTTTTCATCAAGTATTTTGGGAAGCACATACACTTTATTTTCATACTTATCATAATTGGTCCAGAGCTCAATCTGTGCAAGTGTTTGGTTGGTGAACGAGTTGCTCATCACAAATGAAGGATGCCCTGTCGCACAACCAAGGTTCACCAGCCGTCCTTCGGCAAGAAGAATGATGTCTTTACCGTCGATGGTATACATGTCAACCTGCGGCTTGATTGTATTTTTGGTATGACCGTAATTATTATTGAGCCACGCAATGTCAATTTCTATATCAAAGTGGCCAATGTTACAAACGATCGCTTTGTCCTTCATCACCCGAAAATGTTTTTCTGTGATCAGGTCGCGACAACCTGAGGCAGTCACAACAATATCTGCTTCTTTTACAGCATCCACCATTTTTTTAACTTCAAATCCATCCATAGCCGCCTGCAGTGCACAGATGGGATCAATTTCCGTTATAATGACCCGGCATCCGGCTCCTTTTAACGATGCAGCCGAACCTTTTCCAACATCACCATAACTGCCCACAACCGCTACTTTACCGGCCATCATTACATCAGTTGCGCGCCTGATCGCATCCACGAGACTTTCCTTGCAGCCATATTTGTTATCAAATTTACTTTTGGTTACAGAATCGTTAACATTGAAAGCGGGCATTGGCAATGTGCCCTTTTCCATGCGTTCGTATAACCTGTGAACCCCTGTTGTTGTTTCTTCACTCAAACCCTTAATGTGTTGTATCAGTTCCGGGTACTTATCAAAAACCATATTGGTAAGATCTCCGCCGTCATCAAGGATCATGTTCAACGGGCGGTCTGCTCCGCCAAAAAATAGAGTTTGTTCAATACACCAGTCGGCTTCTTCCAGCGTTTCACCTTTCCAGGCAAAAACCCCGATGCCGGCAGCAGCGATGGCAGCGGCAGCATGGTCCTGGGTTGAAAAAATATTACACGAACTCCATTTCACTTCTGCACCAAGTTCTATAAGTGTTTCAATTAATACAGCGGTTTGTATGGTCATATGAAGGCATCCTGCTATGCGGGAACCTTTCAAAGGTTTTGCATTTCCATACTCTTCACGAAGGGCCATAAGACCTGGCATTTCAGCTTCAGCTAACCTGATTTCTTTACGGCCCCATTCAGCGAGGCTGATGTCGGCCACTTTGTTTTTCAGACCAAAGTCTATCTGATTTTTTATTATTGTTGACATTGAAATTTATTTAGGATACAAAGATATCTTTTGTAGTGAGATATTCTATTTATTTATTTAACTTTAGAAGAATAATCTAAAATAATAATCATTTACAGAATAAAATACCATTTCTATATGAGAATCAAGACCCAAAAAGAAAATTCAGCTAACATCCACTCTTCTTTAGACAACAAAGACCTTGCAATCCTCCAGCTGTTACAAAAAAATGCGAGGATCACGGTAAAGGAAATATCAGAAAAAATGCATTTGAGTACAACCCCGGTTCATGAACGGATCAAACGCATGGAAGCATCCGGTGTGATCAAACAATATGCTACCCTTGTGGATCATACCAAGGTTAAAAAGGGATTGATGGTGATTTGTTATGTTTCCTTAAAACAGCACAGCAAAAATGCAGGGGCGAAGTTCATCAGGAGCATGAATGAGCTGAATGAGGTTATCGAATGTTACAGCATTTCAGGTGAGTTCGATTTCATGCTTAAAGTAGTATGTAAAGACATGAACACATATTATGAATTTCATGTCAATAAATTAAGCCAGATCGAAAACATGGGGCATGTACAAAGTGTGTTTGTAATGGGAATCATTAAGCAGACACACCAGTTGATTTATGAAGAAGAGGAGTACTGAGTTTAGAAGCTTTAGAAGGTTTAGCCTTTAATTTAAGTTTAGAAAGTTTAGCAGTGCCTGCCATTGGCAGCCGATTTTAAATTTGTGTTTAGAAAGTTTAGTGATGTAGTATTTTTTTTTGATTCTGTATCTTTGAAAAAATAATTTGACACCAGAATTATCTAACACTAAACTCCCTAAACTTTCTAAACATTCTAAACGAAACATTCTAAACAAAAAAACATGCGTTTGATCTTTGTTGCAATTATTCTTGGTTTATCCGCCATCATAGCATTCTGGCTGGCGGCAGCTGCTTTTAAGTACAAGGCAAAATCTATGGAGACCATCGTTGTAACCGGGCTTGCAGAAAAAGATTTCATCAGCGATCTCATCGTTTGGAATGGATCTTACTCCCGGAAAGCGATGGATCTCAAGAGTGCATATGCCGCGGTAAAGCAGGATGAAAACATGATCAGGAATTACCTGGTCTCAAAAGGGATTGCTGAAAATGAAATGATTTTTTCATCCGTGGTCATCACAAAAGATTTTGAGAGCAGGACAAATGAAAATGGCAGGCAAATGGAGCAGGTTTTTTCCGGCTACAATCTTACACAAACCGTTAAGGTCGAATCAGCAAATGTTGACAAGATCGATAAAATCTCCAGGCAAGTAACCGAATTGATAGAAAGCGGTATCGAGTTTAATTCGTCGCCACCCCTTTATTATAACACTAAATTATCAGAAGTAAAAATGGATTTGCTGGCAAGAGCAAGTGCTGATGCAAGAGCAAGGGCTGAAACGATTGCAAAAAATTCGGGAAGCACATTGGGCAAATTACGAAAGGCAAGCATGGGAATTTTCCAGATAACCGGCAAGAACAGCAATGAAGATTACAGCTATGGAGGCGCTTTCAATACCTCCAGCCGCAACAAGACCGGATCCATAACAATAAGGATGGAATTTTCAGCTGAGTGATGGCAGTCAAGTGTATAAGTATAGAAATGGCCTTACTAAACTTTCTAAACCCAAATAATAAAGAGGCTGCGAGTTGGAGACCCTCCTAAACTTTCTAAACCCAAATTATAAAGTTGCTGCAAATCGAAAACTTCTCTAAACTTTCTAAACCCAAATTATACTTATGGTGCAAATTGAAGGCGTGCGTGTCCACGACTGTTATCAAATTACTTTCTGCATTACATAATCATTCATGAAATATCCATTACCGATTGGAATGTCTTCTTCACATACCCTGACAAATCCCAGCTTTTCATAAAACAGCCTTGCTTTATTCTGCCTGTTTACGTTTAACTCTAAAATATTTGCCCCTTGATTTTGAATTTCAGCAATAACGTAATCCATAAGCCGGCGGCCTGTTCCATTGCCCTGTTCGCCGGGTAAAACATATATTTTATGCAACCTGAAAATGCCTGTAAAATTTTCCTTGGGAGAATAGGTAGCAAAACCAACTGACACATCATCATCAGTGGCCAAAACGGTTTCATACTTTAAAATGTTATGTTGCCGGGCAAGTTCATTGGAATCGTAAAATTTTGCAAGCATGTAAGTCATCTGGCCAGGCTCCAGGATGTCTTTGTAAGCCACCTTCCAGCTTTCATGGGCTATTTTCCGGATGACTGGAATGGCTTCAATTCCTACTGGGAAAATCGTCAACATCCTATTTTATTCTGAGCTTTAGGTCAGGGGCAAAAAATTTCCTCTTTAATTTGTCTGTTACGATAACATCAAAAAAAAAGAGTTCTTCATCTTTTTGAAAACCACCGGCAATATTGCTTACCCATATGACGGGAAGGGGAGTGGTCTTGAAAAGATCGGCCACAGTAGTGAAAACTGTTTCTTTTCTCCCGGTTTCTTCATTTTCAATAACGCTTTTTTTCTTATACATGAACTGGTAAGAAGTGATAGTGTATGTAATATTTTTGGCATCGGCGATCTTTAGAGGCAGGCTTAATAACTGGTCGGCTTCCTGAGAAGTCACTTCCGCGTTATTGGTATTTCTGCCCAGGAAAGTTTTAACAACTGGGGGTTTAAATTTTGTAACACGAGTAATGGAACCCGGTTTGATGGGGGGATATTTTACCTGGGATATAACGGATGAAGTTATCATCAAAGATGCCAGGAACAGAGTGATAAATTTGATCATAGAAATTGCATTGTGTTTTTATAGTGATGTCTTTTATACAAAAACATCATTTTATCGCAAGGAGGCTTTCTTCGATCACTTTGATCTTAGTTTCCGCATCCAATTTTTTCTTACGCTCCAGCTCGATCACATCTGCCTTTGCATTCAGAACAAATCTCTCATTATTTAATTTCTTCTCAACCGAGTTTAAGAAACCTTTATGATATGCCAGGTCTTTGAGCATTTGATCTTTTTGTGCTGTTTGGTCAATAACCCGATCAGTAACAAGATAGATCTTATCTTTTTTAACTACGATCGGGATTGCATTGCTTACATCAGTTTCAGTAAATGAAAAGCTTTCTGCGTAAACCTGTTGAGATAAAATAGTGCCGATGGAACTATAAGTTACCATGTCATCTGTTTGAAGAACCAATTGTATCTTTTCTTTTAGCTTCAATTGATTTTTAATTTTTGCTTCACGGATGGATGTAATCACTTCTTTTAAGAGAGCTCCCTGTTTCAGCAGCTGCTTGTCAGGTGTGGTGATCTTCTCAAATTGTTTTATGATAAGATCCTCTTTTTGATCCCTCAATAAATGGTACATCTCTTCAGTGATAAAAGGCATGAATGGATGAAGTAACTGCAGCAACTGTTCAAAAAAATCAATTGTTTTGGAAATCACGTAAGAATTACCGGAGGCATTATCCCCAATGCCTGGATGTGCCAGGGGCTTAACCCACTCAAGATACCAGCTGCAGAAATCATCCCAAACCAGGGAGTAGATTGTTTTCAATGCTTCGCTGATCCTGAACTGCCCAAACATTTTTTCAACATCATCTTTTACTTCTTTGAGCCTTTCTGCAAACCATAATACAGGAAAATTTTCTTTTTTATTCTCATCACCTGGTTGAGAAAACCCTTTGCTGTTTTCGGGACTCCACATTTTAACCAGCTTTAATGCATTCCAGAGTTTATTATTAAAATGCTTTCCCTGCTCCAGGCTGGCTTCATCAAAAAGAAGGTCGTTCCCTGCCGGCGAAGAGACCACGATACCGAACCTTACAGCATCAGCTCCATATTTTTCAATGAGTTGTAAAAGATCCGGGCTATTGCCCAGGCTCTTACTCATTTTTCTTCCTTGCTTATCACGTACCATCCCGGTGAAGTAAACATCCCGGAAGGGTTTTTCATGCATGAATTCCATCCCTGCCATGATCATCCTGGCCACCCAAAAGAAAATAATATCCTGCCCTGTCACCAAAACCGAAGTTGGATAATAGTAACTGATTTCTTTATTACCCGGATTTGTAATTCCCTTAAACAATTCTATCGGCCAAAGCCACGAAGAAAACCAGGTGTCCAGTACATCTTCATCCTGGAAACATTCCCATTTTTCGCCCGGTTGAGGGACCATTCCCTTTTTTTGGTAATACAAAGTTTTAGCTTCCTGTTCATCTTCTGCAACAAACACGTTTCCATCCCTGTCGTACCAAGCAGGTATCCTTTGCCCCCACCAAAGCTGGCGACTGATGCACCAGTCTTTCACATTTTCAAGCCAGTATTTATAAGTAGCTAAAAACTTCTCACCAGGGTGAATGGAAACCTCACCATTCAATACAGTTTGTAAAGCAGGCTCAGCAAGTTGCTTCATTTTTACAAACCATTGGGTTGATATTTTGGGTTCTGCGATCGAATTTGTGCGCTGGCTGAATCCAAGCCTGGTTTGATATTCTTCTTCTTTAACCAGGAGCCCCTGATTCCTCAGGTCCTCAACAATTTTTTTTCTTGCCACAAACCGGTCCTCACCTACATAAATCTGTGCCGCTTCGCTCAGCTTACCATCTTCATTCAAGGTATCAATTATGGCCAACTGGTGTTTGAGGCCGATGTTGTAATCGTTGATATCATGGGCGGGAGTGATCTTAAGGATGCCGGTGCCAAAGTCTTTGTCAACATAATCATCAAATATTACAGGTACCCGTTTGTTGATTAAGGGAACAATTACTTCCCTGCCTTGCAGGTGTGTATACCTGTTATCGCCGGGGTTGGCACATACGGCAGTATCTCCCATGATAGTTTCAGGTCGTTGTGTTGCAATCACGATAAATTCTCCCGATCCAATCGGATCAGGAGCTTTCCCGGTATTACTGCCCAGAAAGTATTTGATATAATAAAGCTTGCCATTTACATCCCTGTATTCTACTTCTTCATCACTCAATGCAGTTTTCGCGGATGGATCCCAATGAATCATGCGTGCCCCCCTGTAAATCAACCCTTTTTTGTACAGGTCAGTAAAAACTTTAAGTACCGCTGAGGTATAACCGGGATCCATAGTAAATGAAACCCTGTCCCAGTCAACGCTGCATCCTAGCCTGGCAATTTGTCCATAAATGATACTTCCATATTTTTCTTTCCATTCAAATGCATATTTTAAAAATTCATCTCGAAAAAGGTCTTTTTTATCAATTCCTTTTTCTTTGAGCATTCCCACCACTTTTGCCTCCGTGGCTATGGATGCATGATCGCTGCCAGGTACCCAGCATGCATTAAATCCATGCATCCTGGCCCGCCTGATGAGAACGTCCTGGATTGTTTCATTCAATGTGTGACCCATGTGTAAGACTCCTGTTACATTGGGAGGAGGGATTACAATTGTATAGGGTTTTCGTTCATCCGGCAAACTTTTAAAGTACCCTTTTTTCTTCCAGTGTTCATACCACTTGTCTTCCACGGGTGCCGGATCATAGTTTTTGCTCAATTCCATTTGTAGCTTCTGAATTTTAAAATTATGGCCAAAGGTAATAAAATTGAGGGCGGGGTTTTACTAATAGAATTAGTATTTTTGAGTAAGACACCAAATTATGTATGCAATTGTTGACATAGAAACCACGGGCGGTTATGCTGCGGCAGGCGGTATTACTGAAATTGCCATCATCATTTATGACGGAGAAAAAGTAACGCAACGTTTTCATTCCCTGTTGAATCCGGTTTTTACAATCCCGAGGTATGTGGAGTCTTTAACAGGCATCACCAATGAAATGGTAGAAGGAGAAAAGCTTTTTGAAATGGTAGCTGATGAGGTATATGATTTGTTGAAAGATAAAATATTTGTGGCTCACAATGTGAATTTTGATTATTCTTTCATCAAGTATTATTTAAAGAAAAGCGGTTATGAACTTGAGTGCAAAAAATTATGTACCGTACGAATGGGAAGGCAGATCTTACCCGGATACAAAAGTTACAGCCTTGGAAACTTTTGCCGAGAACTTGGGATTAATATTGAGCAAAGGCACCGGGCACTCGGAGACGCAAATGCCACTGCTTTACTTTTTGGCCATCTTTTAAAATGTGATACCTGCGGACACATTCAATTAATGCTTAAAGGTAGAAGCAAGGAGCAAAATATACCGCCTAACTTACCACTAATGCTTGTAAAGGATCTGCCAACCACCC
>JBDUCQ010000038.1:0-20926 GCA_040003385.1 Ginsengibacter sp.
ACGGCTTAAAAAACCGCAACCGGTTTTACTGTTGACCGTCGACAGTGGACCGTGGACAACATACCCTATTTCACTTTCGCCAATGCGCCTTCTCCAATCATTTTATCAACTACTTTCACTGTTTCATCCACATAAATGTCGGTACTAACTTTTTTCAGCCATACCTTATTTTTTTCATTTTTATCCTTATCTGCCTGTAATGCTGTTGCATCTGAAGGTGTATTTGATAAAGATAAATCTACAGGGAGCTTTGTTAAGTTATCCAGTTGTTTTGAAGTGGTTCTGATCTGCTTTTGTTCAGCTCTGAATTTGGTAAGGTTCAAGGAATATTCTTTGTCAAGATTAGTTTCAAGCCACTGAACATCCTCTCGAATTAATTTGAAAGTGGGGTCATTCTTAAGAGTTTCATTGGCATGGCTCACAACATCATTAAGACTATACCCGGAATTCCAGGGAGTATAACTTGCTTTAGAAATCTCATCCCAGGTCAATGCATCCGGATTGTCCTTCTCCCTGAATTTTACATATTCAAGACGGTCGGGAATTATAACGTCAGGAACCACACCCCTTAATTGTGTTGCACCGCCGTTAATCCTGTAAAATTTTCTGAATGTAAGTTTGAGATCTCCAAGCCCTTCACCGTTTTTCTTGAACAATGCATTTTCTGCTTCAGGATCAAGGGAAATGCTCCTCTGTACAGTTCCTTTACCATAGGTAGATGAGCTGCCAATGATCACTCCTCTTTTATAATCCTGGATTGCAGCCGCAAATATTTCAGAGGCTGAGGCACTTAGTTCATCAACCATTACGGCCAGCGGACCGGTATACAATACTGATTTATCCCTGTCTTTTAATACAGTTGAATTTTCGTCCCTGCCTTTTACCTGGCAAATGGGTCCATCTTCTATAAACAGTCCAGCCATATCAACAACATCGTACAATGAGCCACCGCCGTTACCACGAAGGTCCATAACAATACCTTCCACATTTTGTTCTTTGAGTTTTACGATCTCCTTGGCAACATCTACAGCACATCTTCTTCCCTCAGGATGATCAAAATCAGCATAAAATTCAGGAAGATAAATATACCCGATCTTATGAGCACCGTTGATGATGGCGCTTTTGGCAAATGTTTCTTCGAGGCTGATCACATCCCTGAGCAGGCTAACAACCTTAACAGTCCCATCGCTCTTTTTAAGAGTTAGCCTTACTTCTGAATTTTTCTCGGCACCGCGAATCAATTTAACGGCATCAGTCACCGCATAACCTGTAACGTCTACCGGCTCATTTTTACCCTGGCCGATCTTTACGATTTCATCATCAATCTGCACGCTTCCCGATTTCCAGGCGGGGCCCCCTGTAATTAGACTTGCGATTTTAATTTTTCCATCATCTTCTTTTAGCTGCGCTCCTATCCCTTTGAATGTACCACTCAATACTTCGTCAAATGAGCGCTTATCCACAGGGGCAAAATATGTAGTGTGAGGATCCATTGTACCGGTGATGGCGTTTACAAATTCACTAAACATATCTTCAGGTTTGTTGTGATTCTTCAGATTGGAAAAATATCTTTCCATCTGTTTAAGCACCTGTTGTCTTGCTTCGCGCTCCAATACAGAATCGGCTTTTACAACGTTGCCCGGCTTACCTGCATTTTTTTCCCTTTCATCAAGCATTTCTGAGTACCGTCCGAGCACCATGTATTTTACGCGTTTACGGCTGAAATCGTCCCGCTCCTTCTCAGATTTCGGAAAATTTCTTTTGTCACCGTCCATAATTATATTTTCGTCACTTGAAAAATCAAAAGGCTTTTTCAGCAACTCTTTATAGATGGCGGAGATCTCATCAATCCGGGTATTGTAAAAACTGCTGATTGCATAAAAAGATTCAAGCGGGGCGCCATGGATCTCGTCATCTATCCTGGTCTCATATTTTTTAAAGCCGTCAATGTCTTTTTGTAAAAAAATATATTTATCCCCATCCAGGTCGTCTATGTATTTTTTAAAAACTTCCTTTGAAAAATCATCATCAATTTTCTTCGGGCTGTAATGACCCTGCTCAAGCACAATACCGACGTTCCGAAGAATCTTTTCAAATTTTGAATTGGGGTTATCATTGGATTTTTCATTGCGGCCCATCGAAGTATACGTAATAAAAAGGCCGGCTCCGATCAGGAATAACAAAACGGGTAAGAATTTTTTGCTCATAATAAACTGAATTACATGGTTCATAAGTAAAACTAAATCAAATTGAATTTGCGCGATAAATTTAAGATGTTTAATTAATAAAGGTTTTGTAAAACGGATGAATGGCAGAATATTAACAACGTTTAAACGAAACAATAATTGTGAGCTATATCGCTGAATGTAGGCAAAAAAAACCTGAAGATCAATTCAGGATTTATGGGTGGATGATGGGGCTCGAACCCACGACCCTTAGAATCACAATCTAATGCTCTAACCAACTGAGCTACAACCACCGTAATAAAGAGCAAAAATAATTAAAATATGATTCCCCCGTCCAATTACATTTTTCTTCGCTACCATAACATTCTCATTGGTATGTATCTGCCTATAAATTTTCCTGTGTACCATCAGCGGCTTTTGATCTCCCCGGTCCCTTCAAAGCGATAGTGGGAAAAATATGTGAAATAGTAAAAAGGAACCTGATCATGAGAAATTTGTGCCAGAAAAGCTACCGGAGGTTTCTGCTGCAAAAGTTGAAAACAGTTAAACTGGATCAGGATTGAATCCGCGATAACAGGGCTGGCCGGAAACTTTATCCGGACTAGCCAAAGCATTCTGGGTATTCAGTTTTGGCTCTTTTCCACTGTTCTTAACATAGGTATTTACCACTCATCAGAATTGGATCATCTTTTTGCCAGAAAGTGCAGACATTTGCACCCATTTTGAAAACGCATATTGTGGATTCAAACTGTAAATGATATGAAAAAATTAATATTTATACTTGTTGTCTCATTTTTGAGGACGGCATTACCCGCACAAGTGCCTGGTGGAAACCGGGGGCAAATGGGTGGTCAAAGCATGAACATGGGCCATTTCTATGGCAAGGTGCTCGATGCTGCCTCCAATAAACCCCTCGAAAGTGTTTCAGTACAACTGATACAAAACAAGATGGACACTGCCACTAAAAAAAGAAAGGATGTTGTAATCGCGGGTATGCTGACAAATAAAAAAGGGGAATTCAGTTTAGAAAATTTACCGGTTGTTGCAACTTTTAAATTACTGGTCACCGGTATAGGTTATAAGAATATAGAACAGAAAGCTGCTTTTGATATTAAAATGGGAGGCGATATGAGCCAGATGATGAACGCTGTTGACAAAGACCTTGGAAATATCAGGCTGGAAACTGACACTAAACAACTCGAAGAAGTAAAAGTGTCTGCTACAGCAGGTGCGCTGCAGCTCGGCATCGACAGGAAAGTTTTTAACGTTGATAAAAGCTTAACCAGCGCTGGTGGAACAGCAGTGGATGTAATGAAAAACGTGCCCTCTGTAAATGTTGACATTGATGGAAATGTTACGCTCCGCAATGCACCTCCGCAAATATTTGTTGATGGAAGACCATCAACACTTACCCTGGACCAGATTCCTGCAGATGCAATTCAAAGTGTTGAAATCATTACCAATCCTTCTGCAAAATTTGATGCGTCAGGCGGTGGGTCAGGTATTTTAAATATCGTTTTAAAGAAAGCAAGAAAATCGGGGTACAATGGAAACCTGAGAGCTAACCTGGATTCAAGATTAAAATTTGGCGTTGGAGCAGATTTCAATATCCGGCAGGGCAAATTTAATTTTTTTGGAAATGGAATGATGAACCAGCGCAAATCCATCAGCAACATTACGTCCACACGT
Organism: Ginsengibacter sp.; assembly: GCA_040003385.1. Taxonomy (GTDB): domain Bacteria; phylum Bacteroidota; class Bacteroidia; order Chitinophagales; family Chitinophagaceae; genus Ginsengibacter. Next base: position 3,876 of record JBDUCQ010000038.1, read on the forward strand.
ACTGATTTGCTGGCCAACAATACATTCGCTATTTTACAGCAAAGTGACAAACCCGTATTCAAAGGACATTTTGCATTTGCCAGGGCAGGGTTTGACTTTTTTGCTGACAACCGGAATACTTTTACCCTTGCAGGTGTGATTGTAAATGGAAAATTCAACAACACTGACCTTATCAATATAGAAAGGGACAGCAATTTTGTTTCTTACTCCACGGCAGAAACAGGTACCCGTAAAAGTGCAGGCGAATTCAGCTTTCACAATTATGGATCCACACTGGGGTACAAACACAATTTTGCAAAATCAGGCAAGGAACTCACTGCCGATCTGAATTACAATTACAGCAAAAACGACAACAACAGCCATTATGAAACCCAGTTTTATTTCATGAACAACAACCCGAAAGGCAACATTCAGAAGCAACAAACCCTGGGAGGAGGAACTACAAAATTCTTTACAGCGCAAACGGATTTTACAAATCCCATCACAGATAAAATGAAAATTGAAATGGGCGCCAGGGCCAGCGTGAGAAATTACAACAGTTTCAACGACAATTTGTTTTTCAATCCGCTCACTTCCCGCTATGTTTCAATTGCCGGATTGTACAGCAATTACCAGTTCGATGATGAAGTGTATGCAGCATACACTACTTTTTCCCGGCAGTTTAAAAAATTCAGTTTCCAGGTTGGAGGACGGGTAGAGAGTTCAATGTACACGGGAAAATTAATAGACAAAGGCACCTCATTTAAAAATAATTACCCTTTTAGCTTTTTTCCCAGTGTTTTCCTGTCTGAGAAGCTAACTGACAAACAGGACCTGCAACTCAATTATTCAAGAAAGATCAACAGACCTAATTTCTTCCAGCTGATCCCATATATTGATTTCAGCGATTCCCTGAATTTAAGCAAAGGCAATCCTGATCTTGTGCCTGAATTCACAAACCTGCTTGAATTCTCGTACCAGGTAAACCTGAATAAAGGAAATAATATATTGACCACACTTTATTACCGCAACACAGATAACCTGATCACAAGGTATCAATACAAGGATGCCAACCCCAACCCGGCAAGAAATGATTCTGTGATCATCAACAGCTTTGCAAATGCCAACAGCGCATATGCGTATGGTATGGAGATTACGGCTAAAATAAAAATTGCATCCTGGTGGGACCTTACCCCGAATGTTAACCTTTACAATTCGAAGATCAATGGAAATAATATTGAAAGCAACCTCCAGAGCCAGGGAGTGAGCTGGTTTGGTAAAGTGAACAACACCTTCAAATTACCTAAAAATTACACCATCCAGTTAACTGGTGATTACCAGAGTAAAACAATCATGCCTTCCGGCCGTGGAGGCGGAGGTGGAGGAATGATGTTTGGAGGTGGCCAGCTTGCAACAGCAAATGGATACAGCAAACCAAACTACGGAGCAGACTTTGCCATAAAAAAAGAGTTCCTCAAAAACAACGTTGCATCTCTCAGTTTGAGTGTCAATGATATCTTCAGAACGAAGGTGTTCAGGACACATTATGAATCTATTTATTTTGTACAGGACAATTCCAGGAGAAGAGACCCACAGGTTTTTCGTTTGAACTTCAATTACCGTTTTGGCAAATTCGATGTTTCATTGTTTAAGCGTAAAAACTTAAAAGGCGAACAGGAAGGAATCCAAAATGGAATGCAGGGGGTGCAGTAAACTGTCCACGGTCCATATTCCACGGTCCACAGCACTGATTTTTGTTTTGGAGATTAGTATGTCTTTTGAGCAGAATGAGTTGCCATGAATTTTGGAGATGAGTGAAATTATTCTGTGGGTATAATTATCTGCTGTGGACAGTGGACTGCGGACTGTGTACTTTTCTTTGTGGACCGTGGAGGACCGTTGACTCTTAAGAGAAAAAATCTTTTACTTTGCCAAACTAAAAGCCGTACATGAAGAAGATTGATTTTAAGAAACTACTTCCCCACCTCATTGCAATTACAATATTTTTATTGGTTGCCATAGTGTACTGCAAACCTGCACTTGAAGGAAAAGTAGTGTACCAGCCAGATGTTCAGGGTTGGCGGGGGATGAGCCAGCAATCCATGGAATTTCATGAAAAATATGGATTCTATCCTTTATGGGTAAAAAGCATGTTCAGCGGAATGCCGGGGTACCAGATTGCCTTTGATGCCAAAACGTCTATCAGTTTAGGTTACGTTGATCGTGTTTTTACATTGGGCCTTCCGAAACCCATCAGCTTTTTTTTTCTTGCATGCATTTGTTTTTATTTTTTTTGTATTGTGTCCGGCGCCAATGCCTGGGTCAGTATCATGGGGGCGCTAGCATATGCGTATTCTTCCTTTGACTCAATTATTGTGGCCGTTGGGCATAATACCCAAATGTCATCGATCGCATATGCACCAGCTGTTCTTGCAGGGTTATTATTAATATATCAAAAGAAATATTGGTTTGGCTTTGCCTTGACTGCACTTTTCAGCTCTTTATTGATTGGACAAAACCATATCCAGATCGTTTATTACACACTCATTATAGCAGCTTTTTTTACTATTGCGTACCTTATCAATTCTTACCGAACTCATAACTTTATTACGGCACTCAAGGGAGCTGGTATTGCTCTGGGTGCGGGTATTTTAGGACTTGCGACCTGTGCGGTCACTCTGATTCCCACCTCAGAATATGCAAAAGAATCGAGCCGCGGAGGACGTTCTGAATTGACTACCATCAAAGATCCTGAAAATAAAACAAAGGGTGGCCTTGACAAAACAGCTGCTTTCAGGTGGAGCTATGGTTTTGGTGAAACTTTCACCTTTATGATTCCGGGAATGTACGGAGGAGGTAATATGGGCAAACAATATGGCTCCTCCTCAAAATTTGTAAATAGACTTACTGAAGCAGGAGTTCCTGAAGATAATGCGATTCAAACAGAAAATGGATATTCCTACTGGGGTGGCCAACCTTCAACGTCGGGTCCAATATACCTGGGCGCCATTATATGTTTTCTTTTCATATTCGGCATTTTCTATCTGCAAACCTGGCATAAATGGTGGATTTTAGGAGCCAGCATTTTCGGTGTCCTGCTTGCATGGGGAAGTAATTTGAAGGAGATCAATTATTTTCTTTTTGATCTTCTCCCCTTCTATAATAAATTCAGAGCTGTAACCATGAGCCTCGTGATACCACAATTTTGTTTTGCGGTATTGGCTGTACTGTCGCTGAGCAAATTGCTCCATGAAACGGACTGGACCGTGGCATGGAAAAAACTGCGTTTATCCGTTATAGTTACTTCAGGCATCCTCGTTCTGCTTTGTGGTTTTTACCTCACAGCTGGTTACAGTGGCGAACGGGACAAGGATCTCCGTGACCAGTTTAAACAAATGATGCTGCAACAGGTTCCGGCAGGTCAGCAACCACAAGCTCAAATATTGCAACAAGCAGAAGACTTTAGCAGAGAGATGATCGCCGCGCTACGAAGTGATCGTAAAGATCTGATGGGGTCCGATTTGATGAAAACCATGTTATTGATCGCTGCAGCTGTAGTCTTGCTGGCATTATTCATAAAGAGAAAAATTAAACCGGCAATGTTCATAGCCGGCCTGATACTTTTATCGGGATTCGACCTGATCAGCGTTGATAGAAAATACCTGAATGCGGAGAGTTTTATCGAAGATTCAGATTTTGAATCTGCATTTCTTCCGAATGAAGCAGACCAGCAGATCATGCGGGATCCAGACCATGAAAATTTTCGTGTGCTGGACCAGACAGCCGGAAACCCATTCATGGATTCCCGGGCTTCATATCATCATAATTCAGTAGGAGGCTATCATGCTGCCCTGCTAGGCTTATATGAAGATCTGATACAAAATCAGCTGATGAAAGGAAATATGAGGGTCTATAACATGCTGAACACAAAATATTTTATCGTAGACAACCCTGCGACACGAAAGCCAGTTGCTCAATTAAATCCGGAGGCCTATGGAAAATGCTGGCTTGTGAAGGGGATCAAGCTGGTGAATAATGCTAACGAGGAAATGTTCGCTTTGGATAGCACCGATCTTAAAGACACTGCAATCATTGAGAAATCATTTCAAACCAGGATTTCGCAAATACCTGCGCGGGATTCATCTGCTACGATCAAGCTTGTAAAAGACCTGAATGACAAGATTAGCTACACTTACAATTCCGCCACTCCTCAATTTGCTGTATTCAGTGAAGTATATTACCCATTGGGATGGAATGCATATGTTGATGGTAAAAAAAGCGATTATGTGAAAGTGAATTATGTTTTACGCGGAATGTCGCTGCCAACCGGTAAGCATGAAGTTGAATTCAGGCTGGAACCAAAATCATTTAACACAGGCAGGACCATAACCATTATCAGTACAATCCTTGTAATTCTATCAATCATTGCAGCCATAATTCTCTACTTCAGGGGAAGGAACAAACCTGATGCTCATGTTTTATAAAAAAATGGCTTGTTTGCAACAATTCGTGGCAGAAATCCGAGTATCCGCATCATATTAAAAGCGTAACCCTTTACTTCCTTAAAAGAGTATTTTGTATCGCCAATCACATTCAACACCATGCAGCCGAAAAAGAAAACGGGGATTTCGAACAGGTAAATGCAAACAATGAGAAAGAACCAGCTCAGGCCAAATTGCTTACGTATCCTTACCAGGTTTGACAACATGATCTGTAACCCTTTTTTATCGAATAAGCTTTTATATCCCTTTCCTGACGAACCAAATGTTTCATTCGCCGTCTCTCCCTGCACATGAATAATTTTTATATCCCCGTATATACATAGTTTCCCAACCCTTTGTAAGCGACTGCACCATTCAGCTTCTTCGGCGTACAAGAAAAAATCTTCATCCAGCAACCCGGCTGTATCAATAGCGCTTCTCTTCACCATCAAAAAAGCTCCATTGATCCAATCCACTTCCACCAATCCCTTTGCTTCAGGAACATTTGGTTTCCTGATTTTAAATAATGAGGCAATGGACTTAAATACTGTTCCTAAATATGGGAGCGGTAATAGATAGTTTAACCCGCCTTTCATAACGTAATTCCCCGAGATCTGTGGTGTCCCCTCTGGATTTAACAATTGAACGCCACAGGCAACATTATCCGACCCCGCAAAAAGAAGGTAACAATGTTCGATGGCATTGTTTTCAATTATTGTATCTGCGTTCAGTAATAATACAGTTGCAGCAACAGATTTCCTGATCCCTTCATTATTTGCCCTGGCAAAACCTGAATTATATTCCATTTGAATCCATTTCATCTGGGGGAATTGCTCAAGGATTTTATTTTTACTGTCATCCATCGAAAAGTTATCTACTACAATAATTTCACTAATTATGCGAGAAGGCTGTTTGAAAATACTGTTGAGGCAGTTGATCAATAAATCCAATGAGTTGTAGTTAACAATGATAATAGAAAGCTCCATTTGCAGTTGGCATGTTTTAAAATTCAAACATAGGATTTAAGTATTATTTTTACGTTGATTTTTTATGAAAACAGCACTCATTACAGGAATTACCGGGCAGGATGGATCCTATCTTGCAGAATTATTATTGAACAAGGGATATAACGTTCATGGAATAAAGAGAAGAAGCTCCTCGATTAACAGCGACAGGATCGACCACTTGTTTTTTGATGAAAGTATTGCTAACAGGTTTCACCTGCATTACGGGGATTTAAATGACGCTTCGAATCTTTTACATATCATACAGAAAACACAACCCGACGAAATATATAACCTTGCAGCTCAAAGTCATGTCCAGGTTAGTTTTGAAACACCTGAGTATACGGCAAACTCAGATGGAGTAGGCGTATTAAGGATTTTAGAGGCGATTCGAATTTTAGGAATGGAAAAGAAGACTAAATTTTACCAGGCTTCAACTTCAGAAATGTTTGGGCTTGCGCAGGAAATACCCCAGAAAGAAACGACACCTTTTTATCCAAGATCCCCATACGGGGTCGCAAAATTGTATGGTTACTGGATCACCATAAATTACCGGGAGGCATATAATATGTTTGCGGTAAATGGTATTTTATTTAATCATGAAAGTCCTGTAAGGGGAGAGAACTTTGTAACCAGGAAAATAACCATAGGTGCAGCTCAATTTGCAATGGGGTTCGGAAAGATTTTATTGCTGGGGAATTTGGATGCAAAAAGAGATTGGGGACATGCTAAAGACTATGTAGAGGGTATGTGGCGTATGATGCAGCACTCCAAAGCAGAAGACTTTGTAATGGCTACAGGGGTGACTACTTCAGTCAGGGACCTGGTAAAAATGGCTTTCAAATATATTGGGTTGGAAATTGAATTCACGGGTAAAGGGGTTAAAGAAAAAGGTGTAATTGCAAAATGCAATGATCCACTTTACAAATTCAAGATTGGTCAGCAGGTTATTGGGATCAATGAAAAATATTTTCGCCCTACAGAAGTTGACCTGCTCATTGGAGATGCTACCAAAGCAAGGACACTCCTTGGATGGGTGCCTAAATATTCTTTGGAAATGCTTGTAAATGAAATGATGGAAAGAGAACTGAAGCTGGAAAAAAATAAATTATTGTTGTCCAAATAATAAGACAATAACTCAGTCATATTTTTCAATAATGGGAGGTTTCTATATCTAAACTGGCTTATAATGTAATTGACCGACATCAAATGTTTTGAAAACAAGCCGATCTTTAGAATGCTGTTGGAATTTGCATAAAAATTTTCCATTTGTCTAAGTAAACCCGGAATTTTCTTCTTGCAGTATTTTTCAATCTGAGGTAAGCTCCTGATTTTGAAATTTGGATATAATAAATAATTTATGGATGCTTCTTAGCTTTAAAGGCTTGTATAAAAGAAACTTCAGGATTGAGTAATAATATTTTTTGTGTTCATGTAATTTTTGACTAGTGATCCATTTCATTTTATTGCGAAATCTAATCTTGTGATTTTTAAGAAAATCCAATGTTGTCCTAACAATCTTTGCATCTAATTCATTTGCGTTAACATCCATTTTTGAAAAAGGCAATTCTTTTTTCATGGCTTCATGATATTTTATCGCTGCCTCTACCCACTTGTTGCCATAGTCTCCCCCTTCTGTAATGTGTACAATTTCAAAATCATAGGTAACAACCACCTTATAATGATGGGCGATGCGTAATGAGAAATCTATGTCATAAAAGTGAAAACCGGTTAGCAATCTTTCATTGAAAGGATATGTTTGCCAGGTAATTTTTCTTGCAACCATGATCAGCCCATCAATACTAACCACTTCCTGCAATAAACTTTTTGAAGGTGATAAACAAACTTTTTCAATACCCCCATTATTGTAATGGCTGTAATATGCACAATCCAACTCTGGTACATTCGTAAACCATCCGGAACTATATGCAGATTTATATTTACATCCCGCAACACCCAGCAAACCTATAGCCGGATCTTTGGAAAAGATATCCATAATCTTGCTTCCCCATCCAATCGTTTCAAATAGAACATCCTCATGCAAAAAACAGATATATTGATACCGGGCCATGGAAGCCAGGTCATTGTACACCTTACATATTCCAATATTTGCTTCCCGGTTATCAAAATGTAGAATTTCGTATTCAGTTCCTATTGTATTCTCAATATTGGCTTTCACCTGGGATAGCAGGGATGGGTTGGCAGAACATATAAGTACAGATATCATTGGCAGTTGTTGAACGATAGAGTAATTTGCCCAAAATTAATTTGAATGGGCCAACGAAGTACATTTTTTAAAAATATAACAAATGGAATTTTTTTAAGAGCGAAAAAATTGTTCAATCCCCCAAAAAGCAAATTTCAAATTAATTGGTTGTTGTTAAAATATCTGAAACACCTTCCTTCAAATGAGCTGCATTACTATAGACTATTTAACCATAAAACGTTTTTTTACTGGGGTGCGGAATTCTTGCATGGATTTCAAGAAATGTTTGTTGAAAAAATTTATGAGCAATTTCTTCCTCCAGATGCCTATGTAATTGATTGTGGCGCAAACATTGGCTTGAGCGTTATTTTTATAAAGCGCCATTGCCCTACCGCCAGGATTTTAGCCTTTGAACCCGATATGCTGAATTATACTTTGCTCAAAAAAAACATTTCATCGCATCTACTGAATGATATAGAGGCCAGGCAGGAAGCAGTTTGGGTGGAGGATACTACACTACATTTTAAACAAGAAGGAAACATGGGAAGTAAAATAGGAACGGATACCACCATTAGCAACTCGAATGTAAAAGCAATCAGATTGAAGGATTGCCTCAATAAAAAAGTGGATTTTTTAAAGTTGGATATTGAAGGAGCGGAATATGTTGTGTTAAAAGATATTAGCGAAAATCTTCATTTTATAACAAATATGTTTGTCGAGTATCATGGAAGGTTTGCCCAGAATAAGGAACTCCTGGAAATTTTTCAAATTATTGAGAAAGCTGGTTTTAAATTTTATATAAAGGAAGCTGCGATTAATTATCAACAACCTTTTTTGCACACAAAACGAAATTCTGATTATGATATACAGTTGAATATTTTTTGCTTCCGAAATTGAGCATGTGAATTATAATTCATTCAAACAATATCGTTATCTGCGTAATTTACAGAAGTAAGTTTTTGTAGAAAAAAATTCATGCCGTCTCTTTTTTCATCGTCCATATTGTATTTGATATAATGAGTATAATACGATCTCAAATCAAACATTTTACCCCGATTTGATGCAATCACTTCGTCAAGATGGTTTAAACCATACAAATTTGCTTTATTGAAAGCCCGAATGAAGGAACTATCCAATTTTTTATTGCTTACCCATGCGGCGAAAACAAAAGGCAACCCTGTAAAAATCTTCCAGGCAAGTCCAAGGTCGTAAATGTAGGGCGATATTTTGCGTTGTGAAAAAGCCCGATCCCCAATTACAAGGCCCGCTGTTGTATCTTGAATGTTAGCTTGGTAATCCTCAGTGGCATCAAGAAAAGTGACATTTATCTTCCAGTATTCCTTCACAAGTATTTTAAGCAGTTCAACAGAACTGCGGCTCTGGTAATCCATCAAAATCGTTTCTATCTTTTCCAGAGGCACTTCACTAAATAAGCATACACTACCTACCTCTCCATCACAACCGATACAATAATCAGATATAATGTAATGATCTTTCATTTCCGGAATAATGGTTACCGGAACAAGACCTACATCTATCTTATTGTTCATCAAAAGTGTTGCAATTATTGAAGGATACTCAAGCCGTAGGTCCACTTCTTCTTTCATTGCCCCATGCTCCAGTGCATATATTAATGGTTTCGTATTCAAATAACTCACTGCGCCTACCTTTATTTTTCCTCCCAATTCATTTGTTTTAATATTGCGGCAAAATTAATACATACAAGCCGATTAGATTTATATTTGTCCATGGAACTTCAACCACTTACTGCGATCTCACCTATTGATGGCCGTTACCGGGGTCAATTACACCATCTTGATGAATATTTTTCTGAGTTTGCCCTTATCAGGTACCGGGTATTTGTTGAAGTGGAATACTTCTTTTACCTGGCAGAACACAAATTTTTCAAGTTACCCATCACCACAAAAAAATATTTGCAGTCACTGGTCGCAGGTTTTTCGCTTGCGGATGCAGAAAGAATAAAGCAAATTGAAAAAGTTACGAACCACGATGTAAAATCAGTTGAATACTTTTTGAAAGAATCTTTGGAAAACTTCGGTAGGGCTGAATTGAAAGAATGGATTCATTTCGGACTTACCTCCCAGGATATTAACAATACCGCCATTCCTTTATCCTGGAAAGCAGCCATGGAGCATGAATACCTGCCCGGTATTTTAAATTTCCAGAACAGCCTCCACAAAATGGCTGTTCAATGGGCAAAGATACCTATGCTTGCCAGGACGCACGGCCAGCCGGCCTCTCCAACTACTCTTGGAAAAGAACTCATGGTATTTGTTGAAAGAATTGAAAATCAGATTCAGCTCTTCAGCTACATACCATTTACTGGGAAGTTTGGAGGTGCTACAGGAAATTTTAATGCGCACTACGCAGCTTTTCCCAAAACTAACTGGATCAGCTTTTCAAATAAGTTTCTTGAAAATAAGTTGGGATTGCAAAGACAGCAGTTTACAACACAAATTGAACATTACGATACGCTTGCAGCACATTTCGACAACATCAAACGCCTTAACACAATTTTAATTGATTTCTGCAGAGACATGTGGACATACATCAGCATGGATTACTTCAAACAAAAAATCAATAAAAATGAAGTGGGAAGCAGCGCAATGCCCCACAAAGTAAATCCAATCGATTTTGAGAATGCAGAAGGAAACCTTGGTATCTCAAACGCATTGCTCGAGCACCTATCGGCAAAGCTGCCGGTATCAAGGCTACAGCGGGACCTCACTGATTCTACCGTCATCAGGAACATCGGGCTGCCAATAGGGTATGTAATGCTTGCGATAAACTCGATGCAAAAAGGGATGAATAAAATACTACTGCAGGAAAGTAAGATCCACGAGGACCTTGAAAATAACTGGGCAGTTGTTGCAGAGGCAATTCAGACAATATTAAGAAGGGAGAAATTTCCTGATCCTTATGAAGCGCTTAAAAATTTAACCCGGGGCAACAAAACCATTACCCGCGATATTATCCAGAATTTTATCAGTGATCTGAAAATACCCAAAGATTTGAAAAAGGAATTGAAAGCCATTACGCCATTCAACTACACCGGTACCAATCCTGCTTATTAACAAAAGCTTGGTAACATGCCACAACATCTTGATAATTCAATCTGACCAGGTCAGGACTCTTTTTCAATACTAAATAAATTAAGCTCTGTTCCAAATTCAGTCGAGTTGACTAAATGAGTAAACCCGCATTTTTCCAACACATTTTTGGAACTGAAGTTCGCCAGGTCTGTATATGCATGAATCACCTCAAATTCAGTAGAATTGAAAACATATTCGATTCCGCGTTTTACAATTTCAGTGGCATATCCTTTTCCCCATTCTTTTTTGATCAATGCATAACCGATCTCAACGGCGTGGTCTTCGCTTTTTCGAAGAAGAAAGGTACCGATGAGTTGATCATTTTCCTTGTCAATGATGAAATACCTGCCCGTTTGTGTTTTTACAGAATACTGGATCATCTGTTCGTCAAAAATCTTTCTTGTTTCAGCCATCGTCAGCGGAGGAGCAACCAATCCGGAGATGGCCTCATCCGCAAACAAGTTGTGAAGCTGCTGCAGGTCATCTTCCTGCCACTTACGCACCAGTAAACGATCGGTTTCAAATATCATATTTCACCTGTTAAAATTCACCTATCATGTACAAATAAGAAGCCACTGAATGAGTTAATTTTACTTGTGTATTTCACTGCTGTAATGAAATTCAATTTCAGGATTGTTTGCCTTTTCGGTATTTAAAAACCATTCACTTTGAGCCAGGTATACAAGGTGTCCATCCTTGTCGGAAGCAATATTAGCTTGTTTGAACTTCGTAAATTCTTCCAGCTTTTTGACATCTTTGCTTGTGAGCCAGCAAGCTTTATAAAATGGAATATTATTCAGCTGCACGGATGCGCCATATTCGTGCAGCAACCGGTACTGGATCACTTCAAACTGCAGTTCACCCACACATCCAATGATTTTTTTATTGCCACCAAATTGGGTGAACAATTGAGCAACACCCTCATCAGTTAGCTGTGACAGGCCTTTTTCGAGTTGCTTGGTTTTCATGGGATCTTTATTCTGCACTTCCTTGAAAATTTCAGGAGAGAAAGAAGGGATGCCAGTGAAATAGAAATCTTCCCCTTCGGTAAGGGTATCCCCGATTTTAAAATTACCCGTGTCGAACAAACCGATCACATCACCGGGATAAGCAGTATCGATCACATCCTTATCCCTGGCGAGGAACGTATAGGGATTACTGAACCTAACGTCTTTGGATAAACGCACGTGATGAAAATATTTATTGCGTTCAAATTTACCGGCACAAACTCTTAAAAAGGCGATCCGGTCACGGTGCTTGGGATCCAGGTTTGCATGGATTTTAAAAATAAAGCCGCTGAATTTATTCTCACCAGGCTCCACCATCCTTGTTGTCACTGCCCTGTGTTGGGGTAACGGCGCAATCTGGATGAATGTTTCCAGCAATTCCCTGACCCCGAAATTATTGATGGCACTCCCGAAAAATACTGGGGCGATCTTCCCGTTCAGATAGGGTTGCCTGTCGAAAGCACCATACACGCCCTCTAACAGCTCAACGTCTTCCCGGATGCGTTCTGCATCTTTGATCCCGATTTTTTTTTCAAGAATTTTGTCTGCCATGTCTTCCATCGGTACATAATCCTCGTCAGTGGCTTTTTGATTGGGGTTGAAAAGTAACAGGCTTTTATCGTAGAGGTTGTATACTCCCTTAAATTCCTTCCCCATTCCAATAGGCCAGCTAAGCGGGTGTAGCTGAATTTTTAGTTCACTTTCAATTTCATCAAGAAGATCAAATGCATTTTTACCGTCCCTGTCGAGCTTATTTACAAAAACGATAACCGGCGTATCCCTCATCCTGCAAACCTCCATCAGTCTTTTCGTCTGTTCCTCCACTCCTTTTACACAATCAATCACCAGCACCACGCTGTCCACAGCCGTCAAAGTGCGGTAGGTATCTTCTGCAAAATCTTTGTGCCCCGGTGTATCCAGGAGATTGATCAGGGTATGTTTGTATTCAAAGCTCATTACGGATGTTGCCACCGAGATACCACGTTGCCTTTCAATTTCCATAAAGTCGGAGGTGGCGTGTTTCTTAATTTTGTTGCTTTTTACAGCACCCGCTGTATGGATCGCACCTCCGAACAACAGGAATTTTTCGGTGAGTGTTGTTTTGCCGGCATCGGGGTGAGATATGATCGCAAAAGTGCGCCGCTTGCTGATTTCCTGAAGATTTTTATTATTGACAACTGCTTCCATCGTTCCTCCGTAAAATTGAGGCGCAAAGGTAAGGCGTGAAAAGGGATAAACAAAGAGAATACGCCTAATGCCGGGCTGCTTCCCCATTCATTCGATTCCGCGAGCAACCCTGTTTTGGCACGCTGAAATTTAAAAACTAATGCCCGGTTTATCAGTCCTCGAATTCAGCGAACCTACGCCGATCAGTTCATCCGCCCTTCCCGTGAAATCGCGGAAGTACACAAGGATGGTATATACATTTTCAGTTTCGTAATAATTTCCATCAAGGTCATAGTGTGCGAAAGGAGGGTCTTTATCAGCAGCAATGTAGGTATAGTTGTAGTACCCCTGTTTCAGGAATAAACTCGTTTCATACTGGCTTTTGTCGGGGTTGAAATGCATTTTTAAGCTGTCAGGGAAATTATAATTGGTAAGCTGACCAAATAAGTAAATATCTTTGTTAGTGTATGCTTCGCCGTTAGGAGGTGTAAATGAAAAGTACACCATGGCATAATCACTTTGCCAGTATGGATTAATATTCTGGTTGGTTTCGAGGGTGTACATCCCATTGAGGTCGCGGTAATAGACGTACCGTTGTCCCGATCGTTCCACATCAGGCCGCACAAATATATCTGTAGAATTTTTATGATATTCGGCCGACTTAACCCTGTCGCTTTGCAGGTGAAAATCGCGAAGGTCGAGCCATCTCCATTCCTTACCGCCAGGGAAAACTGCTTTGTCTTCGGTGTTATATTCCAGCGTAGTGCCTCGCATGAACGAAGGGCTTATGTTTGTGAGTGCATTGTCCCACCGGTTGTTTTGCAGCACCACCACTTTTATCTGCTGTGTAGCGCTGAAAGTATTGAGACCATTGATATTTACACTGAACTGTACCTTCTGATGCGTTTTAAAGTATTGCGGAACAAACGGCTGTGTAATCCTTGCGGTAATGATCGATTTGTTGTTGAGCACCAGCAACCTCTTTGTAAATACCAGTTTGGATGTATCCCCGTCCAGGAAAACCTTCATTAAAAAATTACCAGCCCTCGAAGGAATACAGTTGCGATCAGGAATGATGGCCTGGTAGTGGGTGTAGCGTGTAAATGAAATGGATGAAAGCCTGTAATTGGTGATCCGCATCTGGGTAAATCCTTTGATATAGTCGAACTGGCTGAGATTTACCGGGGTCCAGTCATTATTGCAAAGCTGGAATGTATAATAATAATATTTTACCCCACCATCCATGTCATCGAAATGAAGCTCAACCTGGTCATTTGAATTCAGATTCAGGAGCGGCATGCTTAGCTGGTCGCCATAATTATGTAAACGGACCGTTTTGATATTCTGGTAAAAAATGCTGTCAGCAGCCTGGGCAAACAGGCTGGCATCATGCACCAACAACAAAATGAACAGGAAAATTATCCCCGGATATTTACACAGCTTCATTGGAATGAATTAAAAAAAATTAGTTTTACAAGATACCAAATTTACTCCGATTGAATGTTTCTTCCTTTATAGCCAAACGCATTGTTTTCAACAGGCAGAAAACTTTTTCTAAATTTATCATCGGGCTAGCGGTCGCCGCAACTACGATCAGTGTAGCAGTGATGATTGTTGCACTGAGCTTTGTGAATGGTTTTCAAAAAGTAATCTCCAACAAGGTATTCAGCTTTTGGGGGCATATACGCGTACAACAAAATGTTTTAACACATGCAAATATTGCCGAAGAATACCCGATCGAAAAAAATGACACCGTTGAAAATTTTATCAATCACATACCCGGGGTAAAAAGTGTTGAAAGATATGCCACCAAATCCGCTATCATCAAATATAAGCAGGAGATCGAAAGTGTGCTGATGAAAGGAGTAGACAGCTCATTCAGGTTCAGCCGTATCAATGAATTTTTACAGGATGGCCGCTGGCTTTCATTCAAAGATTCGGGTTACAGCAAGGATATCAACATATCATCATATACAGCCAACCAGCTAAAAGTGAATGTAAATGACAGTGTTGAGATTTTTTTTATCCAGGCAGATGGAAGCAAAAGGGCCAGGAGACTAAAAATTTCGGGGATCTTCAATACTGGGATCGATGAGTATGACCACAATTTTTGTCTTGGGGATATCAAGCTAATTCAAAGATTGAATGACTGGGACGCGGGCGAGATCGGTGGTTATGAAATATTTTTGAATGATTTTAAGCAAACAGATTCGATCAATACCTACATCTACAATTCGGAGATATTACCACCACGATGGTACAGCAAAACCATCCAGGAGATCTACCCTAATATTTTTGACTGGCTGAACCTTCAAAATAAAATAAAACAAATATTACTTTCCATCATGATGGTAGTGGCAGTGGTGAACCTGGTAACATGTCTTATCATACTGGTGCTGGAAAGAACAAGGATGACAGGTGTATTGAAAGCATTGGGAGCAACAGACTGGAGCATCCAAAAAATTTTTTTGTATAATACCACGGTGATAGCAGTTGCCGGGATCATTATGGGAACAGTACTCGGTTTGCTGATCTGTTTTGTACAGGAAAAAACAGGGTTTATCAAATTGAATGAAGAAGCATATTATATGAAAGTTGCACACGCAGATGTAGTATGGTGGCAGGTGGTACTGGTAGATGCCAGCACATTGTTGGTTTGTTTCATTATGCTCATCATTCCTACTTTACTCGTAAAGAATATAAGGCCGGTAAAAGCCATTCAGTTTCAATAGTTCTATATCAGGAACAACCACAATATTTTTATTTTGAGTATCAATTGTAATCCATTCCCCGTTATCAATACTATGAGGCTCCTGCTGAGACAGATGAACCTCAATGATATTGATCAGATTTTTCTTTTGCGATCTGACCCCAGGGTCCTGCATTACCTCGGCCGGGCGCCAGAAAGTTCACGGGAAACTGCAAAAAAGTATCTTCACGATATCCGGGAACTCGAAAACAATGGTGAAGCTATTACATGGGGCATCACAGTTGAAAAAAGCAACAAGGTAGTTGGTACCATTTGCTACTGGCACCTGCAACCACTACACCAACGTGCAGAAATCGGGTATGCACTTCATCCGGATCACCAGGGAAAAGGGTATATGGAGGAGGCCATGAAAGCAGTGCTGGATTATGGGTTCAACACCTTGCACTTCCATTCAATAGAAGCTGATGTGGACCCAAACAATCTTGCATCAATCAAATTATTGCTGCGTAACAGGTTTGTTAAGGAAGCTCATTTCAGGGAAAATTATTTTTACAACGGTAATTTTTTTGACACAGCAGTTTATACACTATTAAACCCGGGTGAATAGAGGTTCATGCTTGTTATTTTTTTTATTGCTGGTCAAACAAGATGTGATAATATAATTCCTGCCGCCACTGCTGCATTCAATGAATCGGCTTTGCCTGCCCTGGGGATGGTTATGATTTCACTCGCAAGGCTTATTAATTCTTCTCGAATTCCTTTCGATTCATTTCCAATAATGATCATTCCTTCTTTGATCTTTTGAAAAGTGTTAAGTTCTCTGCCTCCTAATGAAGCCGCATATATTTCGATGTTTTTGTGATCCGCGATAAACAAGCCAATATCAGTATATACAATATTGACCCTTCCCAAACTTCCCATGGATGCCTGTACAACTTTTGGATTGTAACATTCAACACAATCCGGGCTGCAAACAATATTTTCAATGGCAAACCAGTCAGCTATCCGTATCAATGTACCCATATTGCCCGGATCCTGTATATCATCTAAAATGAGTGTAAGTTTCCGATGAGGAACAATGGGATATGGATCACGATCGTTAAATACAGCAAGCACCTGGTTGGGGGTTTTTAAAAGCGAGATCTGCCCAAGGTCAATTTCGCTGATCACAAAAATATTTTCAGCCGCAACCATGGTGAGCACCGATTTGTTCACATCCATCCACTCACCCATGCCACACAACATCTTACAGTTAAAATTGCCGGATGATAAAAATTCCTGTACTATCCTGGGGCCTTCGGCGATAAAGCAATGCTCTTCCTGCCTTAATTTTTTATGGTGTAAACTTTGAATATATTTGACATTCGTTTTGCTCAACATGGGT
>JBDUCQ010000152.1:0-6224 GCA_040003385.1 Ginsengibacter sp.
TGTTTATGACTGCAGCTGGTAGCATACCACCTGCAAAGGTTCTTATTTTAGGAGCCGGTGTGGCAGGTTTGCAGGCTATTGCAACCGCACGCAGGCTGGGTGCTATCGTGGAAGTTTTTGATACAAGGCCTGCAGTGAAAGAGGAAGTGATGAGCCTGGGTGCAAAATTTGTGGAAGTGGAAGGTGCAGCAGATGCCAGCAAGGCAGGTGGTTACGCTGTTGAGCAGTCAGAAGAATTTTTACAACGGCAAAAAGATAAGATAGGCGACAGCGTGGCAAAGGCTGATATCATTATCACGACTGCACAGATACCGGGTAAAAAAGCACCTTTGCTGATCACCTCGCAAATGTTAGAACGAATGAGGATGGGATCTTTGGTAATTGACCTGGCAGCTGCAACAGGTGGTAATACGGAGGTGACCAAAAATTTAAACACCATTGTACACAACGGGGTAACCATTGTTGGCAATTCAAATTTACCATCCACTATGCCTTATGATGCCAGTAAGATGTATGGGAAAAACATTTTGAATTTCCTTCAGCTCATCATCAGGGATGGTGAACTGCATATGAACTTTGATGACGACCTGGTAAAAGGAACCTGTATTGCCTATGATGGAAAAATAACCAATGAAAGAGTCGCAGCACTTGTGTAACGCATAAATGTTAGAGTCCAGCTTTCGGTTATCATATTTATCATTATTTAAAAAAATGGTATCGCTTTAATGCGATTGGAGGATGCATCATGAATGTTATTTTAAGTTTTTTTACGGAGAACCTGGAGCTTATCTACATCGTGATCCTGTCTATTTTTTTAGGCATCGAAGTGATCGGAAGAGTGCCGAGTGTTTTGCACACACCACTCATGAGCGGCGCAAATGCCATACATGGGGTGGTAATCATAGGTGCTATCATTGTAATGGGGAAGGCGCAAACTGATAATTATCTCGCGCTGGTTCTCGGGTTCCTGGCAGTGGTGCTTGGAACTTTGAATGTAGTCGGTGGGTTTGTTGTAACAGACAGGATGCTGGAAATGTTCAAGGCAAAAAAGAAAAAATTGTAATCATCAAAACCAGGCATAGGCTCAATATCTCATTATGAACTTTAGCATTCTGGCCATTTGTTACCTGATCGGGTCTGTAACTTTTATTCTTGGGTTAAAGATGTTGTCAAATCCTGTAACTGCAAGGCGTGGAAACCTGATAGCAGCCTCAGGTATGTTGGTGGCAATCGTTGGTACCATTTTTTTATATGAGGATGAAGGCTCACGTCTCGGGAATTACGTGTGGATCTTTGGTGGGCTGGTAATCGGAAGTGTCATTGGAGCTGTCTCTGCAAGAAAAGTGAAAATGACTGCCATGCCCGAAATGGTAAGTCTTTTTAATGGAACCGGTGGCGCATGTGCTGCATTGATTTCAATCGTAGAGTTCAATCATATGTACCGTGAGCATTCCCAAAACGCTTCGTTGATTTTTTCTGACCTGATGCTCCCGGCGCATTACCTTACAATTATTGCTGGTGCCATCATAGGAAGCATCTCTTTTGCAGGCAGTATTATCGCTTGGGCAAAACTCAGTGGCAAGATCAACGATTTTTCTTTTAAAGGTCAGCACATCATCAACCTCGTGATCCTTGCATTGGCATTTGCAGCAGCGGTCATCACCTACAACACAAGCTTGCAGGCTGTGAACATTCCTTTTTTTGTCACTGTAGGGCTGGCGCTATTATATGGGGTGTTTTTCGTTTTACCGATTGGGGGGGCCGATATGCCTGTGGTGATCTCACTCTTGAACTCTTTCACGGGAGTTGCAGCTGCTTGTGGCGGTTTTTTATACCATAACCAGGTGATGCTTACGGGTGGTATCCTGGTGGGAGCCGCAGGAACTTTGCTTACCATACTCATGTGCAAAGCAATGAACCGGAGTTTGAAAAATGTTTTAATAGGCTCTTTTGGTGGCAGCTCAAAGTCTGCCCAGGTAACTGGTACCCAGGGTGCTTATAAAGAAATTTCATTGAGTGATGCCGCAATGATCATGAGTTATGCACACAAAGTGATGATTGTGCCGGGTTACGGGCTGGCAGTGGCGCAGGCCCAGCATACCTGTCATGAATTGGAAAAGGTTTTGACTGATAAGGGTGTTGAAGTAAAATATGCAATTCACCCTGTGGCAGGCCGAATGCCCGGGCATATGAATGTATTGCTGGCGGAAGCGGATGTTAGTTATGAAAAATTACTGGAGATGGAACAAGCCAATGATGAATTTAAAACTACAGATGTAGTATTGATCCTGGGCGCGAATGATGTAGTAAACCCTGCTGCAAAAAACGATCCTGCATCACCAATTTATGGGATGCCAATCCTGGAAGTAGAACTGGCCAAAAATGTGATCGTCAACAAGCGGAGTATGAAACCTGGTTATGCCGGAATTGAAAACGCTCTTTTTTTTCAGCCAAAAACATCCATGCTTTTTGGAGATGCAAAAAAGGTTTTGCAGGATTTGCTGGCGGAGATGAAGAATTTGTGAGAAACCAGCTTTGTCATGGTTAATAAGTCAATAGGCCATTAAGTCATTAAGTTATTCACCATTCACCATTGCCCATTCACCATTGCCCATTCACAAAAAAACCCCCGCATCTCTGCAGGGGTCATTTAAAAAATATTTCTGTTGTATTAAGACTTCACAACGGTCTTGTCTACTTTTTTATTTCTTTTATGCTTTGTCTTTTTAGTTGTGCCAGTGGCAGCTGCGGTCGTAGTGGTAGTTGTTGTAGTAACCTGAGCCGTTGGGCTTTTCAATTTTGGATTGTCTGCAACCCACTTATCGTATGCGGCAGTCTCTAAAACTTCTCCTGCAAGGTTTATAGATTTGATCTCATCAACTCCTGCGAATTTTAAAGTAAGAGTTTTATGAATGGCGCCCAAGCTTGCAGCATTGTATGTTGCTTTGATGGTTCCGGTCTTTCCCGGTGCAATAGGTGATTTGGTATAATCAGAAATTGTGCAACCGCAGGTAGGGCTTGCTGTTTCAATTACCAGGGGATCAGTTCCAATATTTGTAACCACAAAAGTTGCAGTTGGCGGAACACCTTGTTTTACTTTTCCAAAATCAAACGTTTCCGTGTTCAGCTTTGCAACATCTGCAATTTTTTTCTGTGCAGTTACTGCTGTTGTGGAGGCAAAAGCCAAAAATGCGATCAATAATTTTTTCATGTTGTCCGGTTTAAATTTAGTTGTTTTTATAGTTGATTTTTTAAAGAACTGATTGCTGAATTCTCAGGTGCAGATGCCACGGGTGTTTTCCATACCTCACCCTTTATTGTAAGTATACTTGTTTGCGCTCCGTTGTAAGTAATAGTGATGGTTTTTGTAAAATCCCCATCATTGGCGGCATTGTAACCAACCGTTATTTTGGAAGTTGCTCCGGGGGCAACTACCTCTTTGCTCCATTCAGGAGTGGTGCAGCCACAACTAGCCTGAACATTATCAAGCTTTAACGGTGTTGTGCCGGTATTTGTAAATGCAAAGATGTGGGTGACGGGTTTCCCCTGTGGAATTTTACCAAAATTGAATTCTTTCTCCTTAAGTGCAATTGCCTCATTATCAGGCAATACAGGTTTTTCCGCTGACAAAGTGAGTGGTGCGTTGCTTTTAGCAGGTGTTTGTGCCTGTGAAAAAGTTGAAATAATTATAGTACAAAGAATAGTAAATATTTTCCTCATTGTTGCTTTGATATGATTTCAAAGATACAAAAACGTAACAAAAAGTTGCAAATTGTGTGCAGGTTACCAGTTTTTTAACAATCATCGGTTCAAATTAATATTTTTGTTCCCATGGAAGCAGTCAAGACGCTTGAAACGGACCTTCAAAATAAATTGTCATTTGACAAATTCCGCCAGGAAGTCTTGGCAGATTACAGGAGCGTTTGGCAAAGCAGGGAAATAAGTTTACTGGGTCGTAAAGAGGTTTTGACTGGTAAGGCTAAATTTGGGATTTTCGGTGATGGGAAAGAAGTGGCCCAGGTGGCTATGGCTAAATTTTTTAAACCTGGCGACTTCAGGGCAGGGTATTACCGGGACCAAACATTTATGTTTGCAGCAGGGCTGAGCACTATCGACCAATTCTTTTCACAGTTATATGCCGATCCTGATCTAAATAATGACCCATTCAGCGCCGGACGACAAATGAATGCACACTTCGCTACAAAATTTGTGAAAGAAAATGGAGAGTGGCTGGACCTGGTAAACCATAAAAATGTTTCCAGCGACATTGCGCCTACTGCCGGTCAAATGCCCAGGGCGCTTGGTCTCGCATTCGCGTCCAAATATTTCAGGAACACACCCTCGGTGAGTGAATACAAGGATCTAAGCAACAATGGCAATGAAGTTTGTTTTTGCACCATTGGAGATGCTTCCACTTCAGAAGGGCATTTCTGGGAGGTGATGAATGCTGCGGGCGTATTACAGGTGCCATTGGCTGTATTTGTCTGGGACGATGGCTATGGGATCTCTGTCCCCAAAAAATATCAAACTACAAAAGAATCTATTTCCGAAGCCTTACAGGGGTTGCAAAAGGAAGAAAATACCAACGGCATCAACATTTACAAGCTAAAAGGATGGGATTATGCCGGGATGTGCGAAGTGCTGGAAACTGCCATCCAAAATATCAGGGACACGCATACCCCTGCATTGTTTCATGTGGAAGAGATCACGCAGCCACAGGGACATTCAACTTCGGGTAGTCATGAGCGTTATAAAGAGGAAAACAGGCTGGTTTGGGAAAAAGAGTGGGATTGTATAAAAAAAATGCGCGAATGGATATTGACCAACGAACTGGCAGATGAACATGAACTGGACGAAATTGAGATCAGGTCGAAAGAGATGGTGAAACACGGCAGGCAGGATGCCTGGGATAAATATATATTGCCGGTAAAAGAACAGGTTGAACTCAGTGTGAAAAAGTTCAGCCCTTTTTTCACCAAATTCCCACTGATCAAAAAGATATCGGATGAATTACATCTGAACAGGGAACCCTTGCGCAGGGATATCATGAAAGCAGTGGCGACTGTTTATTACATCACCAATGACAGGGGGATCAAAGAATACTACGATTATCTTACAAAACTGAACTCAGGTTTGTACAATTCGCATTTGTACAATGAGGGTCCACGCTCGGCTATGAAGATCAGGGGCACATCTGCTGAATACAGTGAAGATGCTCCATTGATCAATGGTTATGAGATCCTGAATAAATATTTTAATGAACTTTTTGCAACCAATAACAAAGTCGCTGCGTTCGGGGAAGACCTTGGATTTATTGGCGATGTGAACCAGGGTTTCAGCGGGCTTCAGGCCCGTTATGGCGAAGAGCGGATCTTTGATACAGGCATAAGGGAATTGTCCATTATCGGGCAGGGAATAGGAATGGCATTGCGCGGACTTCGTCCAATTGCTGAGATCCAGTACCTGGATTACCTGCTTTATGCATTGCAGCCCCTGAGTGACGATGTAGCAACTACCCATTTCAGAACGTGCGGACAACAGAGTGTTCCTCTTATTGTAAGAACCCGCGGACACCGCCTTGAAGGGATCTGGCACAGCGGTTCACCGATGGGAATGATCATTCATTCATTACGGGGTATGTATGTATGTGTTCCCCGAAATATGGTAAAGGCTGCCGGCATGTACAATACCCTGCTGCAAAGCAACGACCCGGGTTTGGTGATTGAATGTTTGAATGGCTACCGTTTGAAGGAAAAACTTCCATCGAACCTGATAGGGTACACCGTACCGTTAGGTATACCGGAAGTTATCAGAAAAGGCAACGACATCACTATGGTAACCTACGGATCAACTGTACGCATCGTTGAGGAAGCAGCGGAAATTTTGGATGAGATGCAGATCAGTTGCGAAGTTATAGATGTACAGACACTGCTCCCATTTGACATCAACCACAATATCCTTGATTCATTAAAAAAAACCAACAGGATCGTATTTATTGATGAAGATGTTCCTGGGGGTGCCTGTGCCTATATGTTTAATAAAGTGATGGAAGAACAGGGTGGTTACAGGTGGATAGATGTTGCTCCACGCACCATCACAGGCAAAGATCACCGACCTTCTTACGGAAGTGACGGTGATTATTTCAGCAAACCCAATACCGAAGATATTGTTGCTGTTGCAAGGGAGATGATGCAGGAATAGCAAGATTTTTAAACTGCCGAAAT
>JBDUCQ010000004.1:0-56980 GCA_040003385.1 Ginsengibacter sp.
ATACCCAATACAAATTGAGCTATAAAACGGGTTACGGAACAGATGAAAATCAAAATGAAATTGGATGGGTAGTTGGATGGGTTGAAGAAAACAGGCATGTTTATTTTTTTGTTACACTCGTTAAATCCGGCAGCGGGAATATTGACATCCCGGCTGTGCGTTTGAAAATCACAAAATCTATTCTTCAAAAAATGGGATTTTTCAAAGGAGAAAGGTGATTCAGTCAACGGTCCACGGTCAACGGTCCACAGCACAGATTTTGGTTTTGAAGAGTAGTTTTTTTTTGAACCGAACTGAATTAGAATTTTCCTTTGAGTATAATATTCTGCTGTGGACCGTCGACTGTGGACTGTGGACTTCTTTAGCATGAATTTTGAATACTTGTAGTCTTTTTTAACAACCCCGCCGGGTTTGTTTAATTAATTTCACATCCATGTATTATTTCCAGGATATTGAATTTTTATATATACTGGCAGCAGTGCCCCTGATGCTGCTTTTATTTATTTTATTGATCCGTTGGAAAAAGAGGGCGGTAAAAAAAATTGGAGACCCCCGGCTTGTTAAAGAGCTAATAAAAGGATATTCCCCATCGCTTTTTACGTTTAAATTTTTTTTAGTGCTTACTGCTTTTATTGCCTGCGTCCTGGCGGTGGCAAGCTTTGTAAGTCCGCAAGGCTCTCAAAAAGTAAAACGAACCGGGATTGACCTGATGATCGGGTTGGATGTGAGCAACAGCATGCTTGCCGATGACATAAAGCCTAACCGCTTGGAGCGCGCGAAGCAGATCGTAAGCAAAGTCATTGACAGGCTGAGTGATGACAGGATTGGTATTGTAATTTTTGCGGGTAAGGCCTATTTGCAAATGCCGATGACTACTGATCATTCGGCGGCCAAGATGTATTTATCTTCCGCTTCTCCCGATGATGTTCCCACACAGGGAACAGTGATCAGCCAGGCCCTTAAGATGTGTTATTCGGCTTTCAATACCAGGGAAAAAAAATACAGAGCTATTTTATTGATAACAGATGGAGAAGATCATGATGAGGAAGCCATCAAAACCACAAAAGAACTTGCCAGGAATGGAGTGATGGTAAATACAATCGGGATCGGCTCTCCGCAAGGAGCTCCTATCAGGGACAAAGAAACAAACGAGTATAAACGCGATGAGAACGGCGCCACTGTCATCACCCGTCTCAATGAAGAAGAATTAAAATCTATTGCTGAAAATGGGAATGGTTTATACCAGTTATATACTTCCGCAGATGATGTTGCAGACAGGCTCGCAAATCAACTGGCAGGCATCGGTAAAACCAGCCTCGTGGATTCTTCCACAGCAGTGTATGAAAATTATTTCTGGTATTTTTTACTTGCAGCACTCACTCTCCTGGTAGCTGAAATGCTTGTTCCTGAAAGAAAAAAAATAAAAACTTCACGCAGGTATAAGCTGGTTACTACATCAGTGATGCTGTTGTTATTTTCAAATTATTCATTTGGTCAGAATGTGAAGCCGGAAATCATTTCCGGTAATGAAGCCTATAAAAACAAAAAGTACAACGAAGCCGGTGCTTCCTATCAGAAGGCTCTGAGCAAAGCTCCTGAAAATGCAATAGCGTCTTATAATCTTGGAAACACCAACTATCGAAAAGATAAGCCGGAAGATGCAGCCAATCTATACGACAACACAATTAAAAATGCTCCTGATAATATTACCAGGGAGAAAGCCTATTATAACAAGGGAGTGGCCTATCAAAAACAAAATAAGCTGCCAGAATGCATTACGGCTTATAAGAAAGCATTGAAAATTTTTCCCAATGATGAAGAAGCGCGGCAAAACCTGGAAAGGGCATTAATGCAACAGAAACAAAAAAACCAGGACGATAAAAAAGATCAGAAGAATCAAAATAAAGACCAGAATAAAAAACAGGAGCCCAAACCACAACCTTCTAAAATTTCAAAGCAGGACGCTGAAGAAAAATTAAAAACATTGCTGGCTCATGAAAAAGACCTGCAGGAAAAATTAAAGAAGGTAAGAACTGCGGCCCCGGATAAGCCAAAACAGGATTGGTAAGTGAGCATGTTCACCCGTTTGCATCGATCGCCAACCCTTTTCCTATCAAATTAAAAATATCTACCCTGATGCTGAGAAGGTATAATATTGCAGATGGCGTAAAGCTATACCCATTAGGCCTGCCAATTGATAAACCTCTCCTGTTCAGCTCAGCACTTTCCTCCATTGTAAGATCATTTATTTTTTTTAAGACCAGCTTCAATTCTTTTTCCGCAACTGAAAACTTGTACTCAATCGTTTCGCCCTTTAAAGAGCGGACAAAGCAGGCTTGCTGGTTGATTCCTACCAGGATACCTTGATTTGTTTCAGCCCCAAGGTAAAATTGTAAGTAGTGATCTGCTTTCATTTTGGTTTGTCGCCACGGGTTCCGCTGTATGAAGTTAAATAAATGTTATCTCGTACCCGTGCGGGCATGAATAATATACTAACCAATTCACGATAAGTGCTACCGTGTTTAATTGTAATTTTGCACCCACTGATTTTTGTATATGCAGTTATTTACAGGGTTTGTTTCAGATTATAAAAGATTACCCACTCTTGAGGTACAGGTTGGTGAACTGCTGATTGGCAATTATAACCCTGTAAGGATACAAACCATGACCACCACAGATACCATGGATACAATGGCCACTGTTGAGCAAAGTATTCGTTGTATCAATGCCGGCGCAGAGCTTGTGCGTATCACAGCTCCTTCCAAAAATGAAGCGGAGAACCTTGCTAATATCAAACAGGAATTAAGGAAGCGCGGTTATACAACTCCATTGGTAGCCGATATACATTTTACACCGAATGCCGCTGAAATTGCAGCGAGGATCGTAGAAAAGGTTAGAATAAATCCCGGGAATTACGTTGATAAAAAAAAGTTTGAGCTGAAAGAATATACGGATAGTGATTATCTGGAAGAAATTGAACGGATAAAAGACCGCTTTACCCCACTGATAAAAATTTGCAAGGAGTATGGAACGGCTATGAGGATAGGAACTAACCACGGCTCCTTGAGCGACAGGATCATGAGCCGTTATGGAGATACCGCGATCGGGATGGTTGAAAGTGCAATGGAATTCCTGCGCATTGCAGAAGCTGAAAATTATTTCAATATTGTCTTAAGCATGAAGAGCAGCAATCCGCAGGTAATGGTGCAGGCATACCGGTTGCTGATACAGAATATGCAGGCGGAACTGGGACATAATTATCCGTTACACCTCGGTGTCACTGAAGCCGGAGATGGAGAGGATGGCAGAATAAAGTCTGCGATTGGCATTGGCACCTTACTCGAAGACGGCATAGGTGATACAATCAGGGTTTCGCTGACTGAAGAACCTGAATTTGAAATTCCTGTATGCAGGGATATTGTTAACCATATCCCCGCAGCCGCAAACCTTCACTCTGTTCCTGATGCGGATTTCTTACAGTTCAATACAAATCCCGTTTTGACCCGTTTTGAAGTTGGGAACATAGGTGGTAAACACGTTCCGGTGGTAATAGCCGATCTGAGCAAAATGGAACATATAACATCTGCCTCCTTGAAGGAAATTGGCTATGCGTATGATGCTGCTACTGATAAGTGGACCATCAATGATACCGCCGCGGATTATGTGTACACGGCCAATAAAATTTTGGATTTTCCATTGCCCGGAACTTTAAAAGTGATTCTGAACAATGATGCCTGGCAACTGCACAACCATGAACTGGGTTCGTACCCAATTTTTGAAGAAAAAAATTACCTGGATGAGTCGGTTAAAAAATCATCACTCATCAACTTTGTGATGATTGATTGTTTTTCTAAAGGATATCACCCGGGGGATCATTCAAAGCTGTTTGAATCATTGAAGGACGACCCCACCGCTGTTATTTGCTTAAACTCCACCGCCAGAAATGCCGTACATAACATAAGGAAAATGTTTGTTGAATTGAAGAACCGGCATATCCTGAACCCCATCATTTTTATTTGCGATAGCAATGAGAATTCAATGGAAAAAAGCCTGGTTCACTATGCAATCGAAACAGGAAGTTTGCTGATAGATGGGATGGGCAATGGCCTTTGTCTCGGAGATCATTTTACAAATAATGATTTTTGTACCGATTACAAAGTTTTAAATTCAATCGCTTTTGGAATTTTGCAAGCTACAAGAACAAGAATTTCTAAAACTGAATATATCAGCTGCCCGAGCTGCGGAAGAACCTTGTTCGACCTGCAGGTAACTACTTCAAAAATCCGCGCAGTAACGAGCCACCTCAAAGGAGTGAAAATCGCAATTATGGGGTGTATAGTCAATGGTCCGGGTGAGATGGCTGATGCTGATTTTGGATATGTAGGCAGCGGTCCAGGAAAAGTGACACTATACAGGGGTAAAGAAGTGATTAAAAGATCTGTTGCGGAAGAAGTCGCAGTTTCCGAACTGATCAATCTCATCAGGGAAAGCGAGGCATGGATTGAACCCTAATTAAATTAAAATGGAAACGGATTTTTTAGTGATAGGATCGGGCATTGCCGGTTTAACTTATGCCCTTAAAGTTGCACAGGATTGTCCTGGTAAAACGGTTACGATCATAACCAAGGCTAAAAGCGATGAAACTAACACTAAGTATGCACAAGGGGGGGTGGCAGGAGTTATGGATATGGACAAGGATAGTTTTGAAAAACATATCCGGGATACCTTGATCGCAGGGGATGGACTTTGTAACCCGGCAATTGTAGAAATAGTGGTTCGTGAAGGTGTTGACAGGATCAGGGAAATCATCAACTGGGGTGCCCGCTTTGATAAAGACCAGGAAGGTGAATATGCCCTGGGCAAAGAAGGCGGTCACAGTGAATTCCGTATCCTCCATCATAAAGATGTTACCGGGAAGGAAATGGAGAGAACATTACTCGCCGCTATCAAAAGTAAACCGAACATCAATCTCATCAGCCACTGTTTTGTAGTTGACATCATTACTCAGCATCACCTTGGTTTCCTGGTTACCAAGTCTACACCGGATATTGAATGTTTCGGGGTATATGTGCTCAACATGCAAAAGAATAAGATCGAAAAGATCGTCTCAAAGATCACACTCCTTGCCACCGGTGGTAATGGCCAGGTATACAGAACCACCACGAACCCCGCCATAGCCACGGGCGATGGTGTAGCGATGACATATAGGGCAAAAGGCAGGATAGAGAACATGGAATTCATCCAGTTTCATCCCACAGCTTTATATGAACCCGGGATCTCCGGTCAGTCTTTTCTGATCACCGAAGCAGTAAGAGGAGAGGGTGCCATACTCCGTAATAATAAAGGTGAGGCCTTCATGGAAAAGTATGATGAAAGAAAAGACCTTGCGCCACGTGATATTGTAGCAAGGGCAATAGACAGTGAAATGAAAATTAACGGAACGGAATTCGTGTTCCTTGATTGCCGGCACATAGATGGTGAAAAGTTCGTTCACCATTTTCCGAATATTTATGAAAAATGCCAGTCAATTGGAATTGATGTGGCCAGGCAAATGATACCTGTGTCGCCCGCAGCGCATTACAGTTGTGGCGGAATTAAGACCGATGAATTTGGGAGAACCTCGATCAACAATTTATATGCATGCGGTGAATGTGCGAGCACAGGGTTGCATGGTGCAAACAGGCTGGCCAGTAACTCCCTGCTGGAAGCAATGGTTTTTGCACACCGCTGTTATCTTGATGCAGTGAAAAGAATAGACACCCTCCTTTTCAACAATGCAATTCCGGACTGGAATGCCAGGGGAACCAACGCCCCCCGGGAAATGATCCTCATTACCCAAAGCTTAAAAGAACTGCAATTGCTGATGAGTGATTATGTAGGAATTGTAAGAACGAATGTGCGGTTACAACGGGCCATGAGAAGGCTTGATCTCCTGCACGAAGAAACTGAATCGTTGTACCAGACCACCAGCGTTTCTCCCCAGCTGTGCGAAGTACGAAATTTAATTACGGTAGGATATTTAAT
This sequence comes from Ginsengibacter sp., assembly GCA_040003385.1. Classification (GTDB taxonomy): domain Bacteria; phylum Bacteroidota; class Bacteroidia; order Chitinophagales; family Chitinophagaceae; genus Ginsengibacter. The sequence goes on from JBDUCQ010000004.1 coordinate 6,025, forward strand.
AGTAAAGGGCGCAGAGTTACGACATGAGAGCCGTGGCTTGCATTTCAACACAGATTATCCGGATAAAAGCGAACTGTTGCAGAATATAGTTTTATAAATTAAATGAATCTGCCGCCAGGTTGAGAAACTGGTTGATAATACCATGGGTTAAATTTGAAGCATGTATTATATTATTTACGGAGTTCTCTACCTTTTGTCATTATTGCCTTTTTGGTTTTTGTATGCCGTTGGTGATTTGATGTATCTCGTTCTTTACTACCTCATTGGTTACCGAAAAACAATTGTATTGTCTAACCTGGCTACAGCTTTTCCTGAAAAAACGCAAAGTGAAAGAATAAAAATTGCAAGGAAATTTTACCATTACCTCGTTGATAATTTTGTTGAGGTGCTGAAACAATTGTCGATGAAAGAGGAAACTTTTTTTAAACGATGCACGGGTAATATTGAAGTGGTGAACGAGATTGCAATGCGCGGTAAGAACATACAATTACATTCCGGCCACCAGTTCAATGCGGATTATGGAGGATGGTATTATTCGAAGAATTCAATGGTGCCAATGTATGGCTTGTATGTAAAAGTATCCAACAAAGCGATCAACAGGTTGTTTTTAAAACTACGAAACAGGTTTGGGCTTGCTCTTATTGAAGCTGCTGAATTCAGAAATAAAATTCATAACATGTACAGGCAGCAGTATGTATTCGGGTGGATAGCCGATCAGAATCCCTCCAATCCCCGAAAAGCATACTGGCTTAATTTTTTTAATAAACCTGCACCGTTTGTCCGGGCGCCGGAACTTTCTGCCGTAAAAAATAATGTGGCAGTCGTATTTGTGCGTATCAGGAAGATCAGGAGGGGCTATTATTATTATGAAAACACTCCGATTACTGAAAATGCGGCCAATTTTACAACAGGGGAACTCACACGAAAATACCGGGATTTTTTAGAAGAGAGCATACGTGCTGATCCTGCTAATTATTTATGGTCACATCGCAGGTGGAAACATGAATATCAAAGCCACGACTTGAATTATTGGATCGACCAGTCCTGATTAATTCAAAACGCTGGCATCTTTTTCAGTTGTAATGCCCTCCGTTTCTTCAATCTTTTGATATCCGCCGGTAATATTCCTGATGTTATGGATGCCTTGTCTTTTCAGCAGGGACGACGCGATCACGCTTCTGTATCCACTTGCGCAATGAATGTACAAATTCTGGTCATCCTCAAAATTTGAGATTTGTGCAGGATCGGTCATTTCCGACAATGGTATGTTAATGGAATCTGCAACATGGCCTTCAGCATATTCGGTTTCACGCCTTACATCCACCACGATCATTTTGGGATCATGATGTAGATCCAAAGCCATTTCATCAGCATCCACTTCGATAATAAGATCTATTTGTTCGCCGGCAGTTTTCCATGTTTCATATCCACCTTTCAAAAAACCTTCCACTTTATCAAAACCCACTCTTGCAAGCCTGATAATGGTTTCTTCTTCTAGTCCCGGTTTGGTAATAAGCATCAGCCGTTCATGAAATGGGAGCAGGCTTCCTGCCCATTCTGCAAACCTTCCTTCAAGTCCTATAAAAACAGAGCCCGGTATAAATCCCTGCACAAATTCTTCAGCATTGCGGGTGTCAATGATGATGACATCTTCATTCATTTTTATTTTAAAGTCTTCCAGTTCAAGAGCATGAAGGCCTTTGCTTTTGATAGCAGACAAACTATCATATCCTTCTTTATTGATTTTCGCATTTATGGAAAAATAAGCGGGTGCTGCTTCCAGGCCTGAAGTGACGGCACTGATAAATTCTTCTTTCGTCTGCGGTTGCAGGGCATAATTTGTTTTCTTCTGTTCCCCTATTGTGCTGGAAGTGTCCGGACCTAAATTTTTACCACAACTGCTCCCTGGGCCGTGTGCCGGGTATACAATAATCTCATCATCAAGCGTGAGTATTTTATCCTGAATAGTTTGATACATAATGCCTGCAAGTTCTTCTTTGGTCATATCACCACTGCTGAGGTCAGGACGGCCAACATCACCTACAAATAATGTGTCACCGGTAAAAATGCAATACGGTTTTTGATTTTCATCTTTCAGTAAATAACAGGTGGATTCAATTGTATGACCCGGTGTATGGATCACCTCGATCGACAAATTACCAAGCTTAAAAATTTCACCATCTTTAGCTATATGTGAAGAATAAGTTGTTTCGGTCAAAGGGCCATAAATGATCGGTGCATTTGTCTGCTTGCTCAGATCCAGATGTCCGCTCACAAAGTCTGCATGGAAATGTGTTTCAAAGATGTATTTGATGGTTGCATTTCTTTCTTTTGCGAGCTGCAGATAGAGTTCAGTATCCCTAAGCGGGTCAATAATAGCAGCTTCTCCTCCGCTCTCTATAAAATAGGCTGCTTCACTCAGGCATCCTGTATATAATTGCTTCACATACATATTAAAAAATTTATAAATTATTTTTAATAATAATATTTGTTGTCTTTTTTAAGGGAAAAACGCAAAAATATAATCATTTAAAGATACTCAAATAAAAAATTTGAAGGCATTCTTTGAAGTTCAGATAGAGGGTTAAGCGATCAACCTACGAGATCTTTTACAAATCTTTCCAAGGCTTCCACCCTGGATTGGTTGATCGTATAGTATATAAACTTGCCGTCACGCTGAGTGGAAACAATACCTGCTTTGCGAAGAATGGCGAGATGCTGGGATGCGACAGATTGTTCAAGACGAAGTTTAACGTATATCTCTGTTACAGTAATGCGGACGTCCTCATTAATGATTTTAACAATTTGCTGACGAAGTTTGTGATTTAACGATCTCAAAACCAGAGAAGCTTTTTTCAGACTGTGATAATCGATTAGTATGGGATTCTCACTTTCTTTCTGGGCTTCCTGCTTTTCGAACTTTCGAATAGGCTCGGAAAGTGCCATGGAAATAAAATTTCTAAAGAGATGACTTAAGACGACGAAGATAATAAATTAGAATCTAAATACAAGCTAAGTGTCAGGCAATTCACATAAAAATATTGTTATAAAATAGTAAGAAAATCTTTTATATATAATGCATCAGATAATGAGATATCGCTAAAGACATGGTTATCAAACTTTTGTATCGCCACCCTTACCAATCCTGCGGCACTTAAATTATTTTTATTAAAAATCGCATGAGGGTGGTGAATGATGGCTGATGATTTTTCAGCACCAGATCCCGTGAAGAAGACCCACTGCTTATCAAGTATTTTTTGAAAAGAATCTGTCTCAATTTTCATTGCACAGGGCAATACAATTTCATGAAGCCGGTTGTCGTAGATTGCTGTAAAAACTTCCAATCTTCTCGCATCTATCATGGGGCAAAAAAGCACCCCTTCTGATTTCTCTTTATACCCGATGACAGCTGAAGCTGCCATCACTTCCAGTGTATTTAATAACACGAGGGGAATATGCAGAGCAAAACACAAACCCTTGGCGCTGGCTATACCCACCCTTACCCCAGTGTAAGACCCAGGGCCCGCCGTTACGGAAATACCCGCCAGTTGCCGCAAAGAAAGATTGCAATTTAGAAGTAAGTTTTTTATGGCCGGTTGTACAAATGAAGCATGCGTTTTCTGGTCGCTGTTCACCATCGAGCCGAGGACCATTGCATTTTCTGAAATGCAAATCGTTGCATATTCGGTCGCTGTATCTATGTGCAACAAATAGGGCATAAATCATGCATTCAATACTTCAATTTCTTTTTTCATGGCTGCCGCAATTTCATATCGGGGGTTGCCATCACTCAACGCCTTCAAAAGCGAATAAATATTTTTTAAGCCAATTTTTTCGCTCCATTCAAATGGTCCGAATGGATAGTTTGTCCCCAGCTTCATTGCGGTATCAATTTCAGCTTTAGAACTCACCTGGTCGCCCAATGCAAAATAAGCTTCGTTAATGATCATGGCAACAATCCGTGCTGATACGAAACCAGGCTTGTCGGCAACAAAAACAAACTTCCATCCAAGACAATTTAATATTTTACTTACTCTTTGCCCATCCCGTGAAACAATTTCCCAGACTTCGTTTTTTAAAAATGTAGTCCAGCCATTGATGCGGCTCACATAGTTTGACAATTCAGGCTCCAATGATTGGGACACAGAATTTAAAAAAATTATTTTATCCCTGAACCTTCTTAACGAGCCTGGTAACACATTTGGATCAAGCAGCATCATCGCATCCATATTCGGATATTTAAGCAATGCCTCTTCCGAATCCACAAATACTACCTCAACACCTTCATTGATTTTTTTGGATGATATTTCCTGTTCCTGCAGCTGATTGGCAAGTATGATGAGTTGCATACTATAATTTCTGCAAAAATAGGTTTGTTAATTGATGGAAAAATTTGCAATTTTAATGCTCTCCTAAAAATTTATATGTCAAAAAAAATCATCAATACACCCGATGCACCCTCTCCGATAGGACCTTATAGCCAGGCGATCAGAACCGGGGATCTTTTGTTCATATCCGGCCAGGTGGCTATCGATCCTGCAACATCTGAGTTGCGTAACAGGAATATCGAAGAGGAAACAAACCAGGTTATGAAAAATTTAAATGTAATATTAACAGAAGCAGGAATGACTTTTGGCGATGTAGTAAAAACAACAATTTTTTTAAGTGATATGAAACTGTTTGGCGAGGTCAATGAGATTTATGGTAAATATTTCAACGGTGAATTTCCTGCAAGGGAAACCGTAGCTGTTAGAGGTCTTCCAAAAAATGCGAATGTTGAAATCAGCATGATCGCATCTTCTACATGATAAAATAGAATCCTTGAAAAGGCAGGTGATCATAACATCCAAAGTGCACAACTCGCTGGTTTCTGCTTTGCAGCAAAAGGACTATGCAGTGCTGCACCTGGAAAATATAACATATGAAGAACTGTCTGCTATCATCAGCCAGGCAGAAGGATTAATTGTGACTACCAGGTTGCGCATCGATAAAGAAATCCTTGATAAGGCAATAAAGCTAAAGTGGATCGGCAGAATGGGAAGCGGCATGGAAATGATAGACGTTGATTATGCTGCTTCAAAAGGGATCGTATGCGCCAGCAGTCCTGAAGGCAACCGCAATGCAGTAGCTGAACATACATTGGGGATGCTGCTGAACCTTACCAAGAAAATTTCAAGCAGTTACGAACAGATAAAAAAACGGGAATGGGTACGCGAAACAAACAAAGGCGTCGAATTGTTTGGGAAGACCATCGGGATAATAGGATATGGAAATACTGGCAGTGCATTTGCGAAGCTTATGGCTGCATTTGAAGCCACAATACTGGTGTACGACAAATATAAATGTGATTTTGGAGCTGGTTACGTAAAGGAAGCCAATCTTGAGCAATTGTGCAGGTATGCGGATGTCATCAGTTTTCATGTACCGTTAACAGAGGAAACGCACCACATGGCTTCGGCCCATTTCTTTGATTCTTTGGAGCAAAAACCAATTTTTATAAACACCAGCCGAGGTAAAGTTGCCGATACTGCTGCCCTGATCACCGCCTTACGCAGCGAAAAAATCAGCGGTGCTGCTTTGGATGTTTTGGAAAATGAAAACTTTGCAACCTTCAGCAGTGAAGAAAATCACTGGTTTAACTGGCTTGTAGAGCAGCCAAATGTACTCATCACTCCACATATTGCAGGTTACAGCATGGAGGCATTTTATAAAATGTCGAAAGTGTTGCTGCAAAAGCTGGAATTGGAATAATTTTTAAATTTTTCTATCTTTGCGTCATATACAACGCCTCACTTATTTGGGGCGTTGTATTTTTTTTCTTAACCCGGGGAAAACGTCACGTACTAAATTGAATGTTATGAATGAAACCAATTATGTAAAACAGGAAACTTTCGAAAAAATGAAGGCAGAACTGCAGCATATGAAAGGTATTGAGAGGCCGGAAGCTTCAAAGGCGATCGCTGAAGCAAGGGAAAAAGGTGATTTAAAAGAAAATGCCGAATATGACGCAGCAAAGGAGGCACAGGGAATGCTTGAGGCTAAGATCAAGCAATTGGAAGGAATCATTGCTACAGCGCGTATTGTTGACGAAAGTGCCATCGACACGAGCAAGGTGTCTATTTTAACGATTGTAACACTCACCAACCTGTCAACCAAAAAAAAGGTAACCTACCAGATCGTTTCAGAAAAAGAGGCAGATCTTAAATTGTCTAAAATATCAGCCTCTTCGCCCATAGGAAGAGGCTTGCTGGGAAAGGCAATTGGAGATGTTGCAGAGATCAATGTTCCGGCAGGGATGATCAAATTTAAAATTGAAAATATTACGGCATAATCCAATCTGCAGGAATTACAATAATTGCATGATTTATGACACTGTTTTCTAAAATAATCAGGGGCGAGATCCCATCTTATAAAATAGCGGAGAATGAAAAATTTTTCGCGTTTTTAGACATACAACCTTTGGTCAAAGGTCATACACTTGTTATTCCTAAAATAGAAGTAGACCATTTTTTTGAACTGCCAGATGCCTACCTGGGAGAACTGTTGTTGTTTGCCAAGCCAATCGCAAAAGCCATAGAAAGGGCTTTCGAGTGTAACAGGTGTGGTATCAGTGTGATTGGGCTGGAAGTACCACATGCACATATGCATTTGATCCCGATCAACACGGCCGACGATTTAAATTTTACAAGGGGAAAGCTGAATTTATCAGCTCTTGAACTTGAAGATGCGCAGCAAAAAATAGTTCATTACCTGTAGCAGATCAGGACAATTTTATCCTGCCTGGATTGTTACCCAAAAATTCTTTCCAACCATTTACTTTCCTGGAAGCCCCCGGTAAGCTATTGGCCTGGAAGTGATGGCATACTGCCACAGCGAGTGCATCCGTGGCATCCATATATTTGGGATTGTCGCCGAAAGGCACAAGGCGTTGCAGCATTTTCATCACCTGTATCTTATCAGCATTTCCATTGCCGGTAATCGATTGTTTGATTTTCCTCGGGGAATATTCAGTCACCGGCATACCCCACTGCATGGCAGCTGCTATTGCAACGCCCTGAGCCCTGCCAAGCTTCAGCATGCTTTGTACATTTTTCCCAAAAAAAGGCGCTTCGATCGCCAGTTCCTGTGTATGATGTTTTCTTACCAGCTCGCACACTTTCTGATGAATCAGCTGAAGTCTTTCGTACGCATCTTTTTTTGATGACAATTTTAAAACGTCCATTTCTATCAGGACGATATCAGTACCTGTTATTTTAATAATACCGAACCCCATCAGTATAGTGCCGGGATCAATTCCTAAAATGATTTTTGATTTTATCTGCAATGTGAAGGTTAATTTTGAACACAATCAAATGCCTGTGCCAGTGGAATTTTCGGGAAAGCCCGTTCTATCCTGCAAACTTATATGTTCCGTACCGGTAAAAATATTAAAATATTTTTCAATTATATTGTAGGCCCTCTTCTCGGGTTGTGGTTGTTTTATTCGTTGTACAAGCAAGTAAAAGCTCAACCTCATTTGCAGGATTCAATCCAGCTGATGCGGCAAAATCTTTTCAATACCCATGGCTTGAAATTCTGGACAGTTGTTCTGCTGACTTTTGTCAACTGGGGACTTGAAGCAAAAAAATGGCAGACGCTGCTAAAAAAGGTTCAGCATATTTCTTACTTTACTTCCTTCAAGGCAGTATTATCAGGGGTAACCCTTTCTCTCAATACTCCCAATCGGATTGGTGAATATGGAGGGCGTATCCTGTACGTCAATGAAGGGAACAGGCTTAAGGCGATTGCATTGTCAATCGCCGGCAGCATCAGCCAGTTGATTATTACCATTTTTATGGGTTGTGGCGGGTTGGTATTTATCATATCCACTTATTCATCACCTTCAGCTTCCCTGATGGGACTGTCATTTTTCTGGATCAAAATATTATTGTTCATTTCTTCATTTGCACTTCTTGTTTTACTGATTTTCTTTTTTCGTTTATCATGGGTCATAAAAATAATTGAGAAAGTGCCTTCGTTTTCACGCTTTGCTGCGTACATCAGTGTTTTAGAAGACTTTGATGCCAAAGTATTGTTAAGGTTACTCACTTTATCTTTTCTTCGCTACATTGTTTTCGTCTTACAATATATATTGCTGTTACAAGTGCTGGATGTGCAAATATCATGGATGCAGGGATTTTGGATCATCACGATTTTGTTCCTCGTGCTCGCCATTGTTCCCACGTTTGCTATCGCCGACCTGGGAATCAGAGGAAAATTCAGTACTGAGCTGTTGTCATTGTACAGTGCCAATACAATAGGAATTATTGCCACTACGTTTGGCATCTGGTTCATCAACCTTTTTATTCCTGCGGTTGTTGGAAGCATATTGATCATAGGGATTAAGATTTTTAAAGAAAAATGATCGTAATTTTTAGGCAAAGAATGGAACAAGAAAATTAAGATGAGGTATTTTATAAAAAGCGTCAGCACTTTTTTCATCATGTTCGTGGCTTTTTCTTTAAAAGCAGGGGATGAATTCTGTGGTCTTAAGAACACTGCTTTCCAGGCTGGGGAGGTGGTGAACTTTAAAGTGTACTACACATTGGGGATGTATATTGCAGCGGGAGAAGCATCTTTCACCACCACTCTGGAAAAATTTAACGGCAAACCAGTTTACCATTGTGTTGGCGAAGGCAAAACATTTTCTTTCTTCGACAACTTTTTCAAAGTACGCGACCGGTATGAAACCTATATCGACACAGCGTCTATGCTTCCTGTAAGATTTATCCGGAATGTGAGTGAAGGGGGTTATAAAACTTATAACAATGTAACTTTTAATCATACAGTTGGAACCGCAGTCAGCACCAACGGAGTATTTAAAACACCTCTTTGTATACAGGATGTGATCAGCGCCACCTATTATGCGCGCAACATTAATTTCAACAGTTATAAACCGGGAGACAAAATTCCATTTGATATGTTTATGGACGACCAGATATACCATCTTTACCTGCGGTATATCGGCAAGGAGAATATTAAAACCAAATATGGCCGGTTCCGCTCCATAAAATTCAAACCCCTGCTGATCAAGGGAACCATGTTCGAGGGGGGTGAAAAAATGAACGTTTGGGTAAGCGACGATGCCAACCACCTTGCACTCAGGGTAGAAAGCCCCATTTCTGTAGGAAGCATAAAAGTAGATATGATGGGCTACAAAAATTTAAAATACCCGCTCACCTCCATGTTGAGTACCCGCTAAGAAAAATGAACTGGTAAATTGGAAAATACTGAATCAACGGTATAGTGTACTCTTTATTTTTTTCGAACTTGAACTTTTCAACCCATCAAAAGCTAACTCTTAATACCTGACTCCTGATACCTGATACCTGATAACTCCTTACAGTTCACCCAACCTAAATATTTCATCACTTCGTATGCCCCTGTCCGTTAACTGCAGGGAACAGCATTCAATTAGCGGGTCATGTTCGAAGAACAACACACGATCTTCCCGGTGCGCTTCATGCAAAAAATCTTTTTTTTCCGTTAGCGTTTGCAACGGCCTTGTATCGTATGCCATGATAAAAGGAACAGGAATGTGAGCCACAGAAGGCAGCAGGTCTGCCATATAAACCAGGGTTTTATCTTTATAAGATATTTCGGGCAGCATCATGGCCTCTGTATGCCCATACATAAAACGCACTTTAATGTGCTCATTGAATGAGATCCCGTCTTTTACTTCTATAAATTTCAGCTGCCCGCTTTTTTCGATAGGCAGGATATTTTCTTTTAAAAAACTTGCCTTTTCCCGGTCATTGGGTTGGATGGCCCAGTTCCAGTGAGAAAGGCTGCTCCAATAGGTAGCATTCTTAAATGCAGGAACAAGATGCTCGCCGTGTCTTTCTATGGAGCCCCCGCAATGATCGAAGTGGAGGTGGGTTAAAAATACATCTGTAATATCATCTTTCTGAAAACCATTCTTTGCCAGTGATTTTTCCAGAGAATCTTCTCCATACAAATAATAATGCCCAAAAAATTTTGCATCCTGCTTGGTCCCCATGCCATTGTCTACCAATATCAGCTGTTCGCCGTCCTCCACAAGCAAACAGCGCATAGCCCAGCTGCACATATTATTGGCATCAGGTAGATTTAATTTTTGCCACATGCTTTTTGGTACCACGCCAAACATAGCACCCCCGTCTAATTTAAAATAACCTGTATTGATAGAATATAAATTCATATTGCCAGTAATGCTTTCCTTTTTTGTTCAACAAAGATCAGCAACACACCGCCAATGATAAAGAAGACCATGAGAGCCAGCACTGAATTTCGCATACCCCCAAGAAACTCGGAGACGAAACCAAAGGACAATGTCCCGATGACTGTTCCCACTTTATCACAAACATCATAAAAGCTGAAATAAGATGCGGTGTCTTTAGTTGGAGGTAATAATTTAGAATAAGTTGAACGTGACATTGACTGTATCCCGCCCATTACCATTCCTACTGTAAATGCAAGCGCATAAAATTGTGTTACATTGGTAACAATGGAAGCAAAATAACAGATCCCGATCCATATCAGGATGATAATGCCAAGGGTAAAAATATTCCCCGTACGTTTTGACAGCCTGGAAAATAACAAAGCGCCGCCAATGGCTACCAGTTGAATGATGAGAACCGTAATGATCAGTTGAAATGACTGGAGCTTTAGCTCAGCAGACGCAAAATATGTAGCCATGTACATAACGGTTTGAACGCCCATATTGTAAAAAAAGAAGCTGAATAAAAACCGTTTGGTGACGGGATAGGTTTTCAGCTGCTGCCATACCTTTTTTAATTCGTAAAATCCATTCGTAAGAATGCTGCGTTGGGGAATCTGCCTGGATGGCTTTGAAGGTGGTAGATTTTTGAAAGTTACCTGTGCAAAACCAGCCCACCATAAACCTACAGCAAGAAACGACAATCGTGTCGGCCATGCTCCCCAACCCAGCTTGAACTGGTCGTTTGAGATGATGGCTGCCAAACAAATGATCATCAGCAGTACACTGCCTACATATCCCATCGCAAATCCTTTTGCACTCACCTTATCCTGGTCTTCTTCTGCCGCGATCTCCGGCAGGTAGGCATTGTAAAATACAATACTTCCGCAAAAACCAATAGAACCGATGATCGCACACACAATACCATATGAAATATTTTCAGCTGTTAAAAAAGTTAAGCCGATGCATGCTGCAGACCCCAGGTAACAAAAAAATTGCATGAAAGATTTTTTATTTCCTTTGTAATCTGCTATCGATGACAAAATGGGCGAAAGAATGGCAATGACCAGGAAAGAAAATGAGATCGCATAAGAAGCCAGGGCTGTTCGCTCAAATGTTCTGCCGATAAAATAAACTTGCGGTGGCGCAATAAAAGTATAGTAAGCCGGAAAAAGAGCAGAGCTTATGACAAGTGAATAAGCGCTGTTGGCCCAATCATACATAGCCCAGCTGTTGATCACCTTTTTTGAAGCAGAAACCATTGACCGCAATTAAGGATGAAAAATTAAAGATTAATCTTCAAATGCTAAAAACATTTGTGTCCGGGAATGGTTAGGTGATGATTCCTTTCCAGATCAATACCAGGATCAATATACCAACCACGATCCTGTATACTCCCCAAACCCGGAAGCCATATTTTTTAAGAAAGGTGATAAAAAACCTGATCGCCATCAGTGCCACAATGAAGGCTACAATATTGCCGATGCACAATAATCTGATCTGGTCGTTGCTGAAGGCCCCGTTTTCCTTTGTGAATTTAAAAAGTTTATAAACCGTGGCAGCAAGCATGGTAGGTACTGCTAAAAAAAATGAAAATTCAGCGGCGGCAGATCTTGAAAGCTTTAAGCTCATGCCCCCGATGATAGTTGCCGCACTCCGGCTGAGGCCCGGGAAAATTATGGCAAGGCATTGGTACAATCCGATTTGGAAGGATTTCAGAAAAGTTATTTCTTTTTCGTCTTCGATTGTTGGTTTTTTGAACCAGTCATCAACGAAGATCAAAACAATACCGCCTGCCAGCATGATGATGGCAATGATGACGGGAGTTTCAAGGACCTGGTCGATTTTTTTGCTGAATAAAAATCCAAAGATCAATGCCGGTATTACGGCAACAATGAGCTTACCATAAAAATTAAGCCTGGAAAAATCAAAAAATTTCTTCCAGTACAGCACCACCACTGAAAGAATGGCACCCAATTGTATGGCTACGGTAAATGCTTCCGTAAACTGGTCACCAAGGTCCATACCCATCAGGGATTCTGCGATACGCATATGTGCAGTAGAAGAGATGGGTATGAATTCCGTGATGCCTTCCACGATCGCGATAATTACAGATTGAATCGTTGTCATCTAACTATTTTTACAGCCAACATAAAAAAGGCGATGAATAAAATCATCGCCTCCAGTGAATAAGTTCAAAATTATCGGGGCTTTTTCATAATTGCAAATATTTCAATAACCAGCCCCGCTATGATGAGGATCGGCGCGATCGTGATCCTTGTAAAGCTGTATACGTCTTTATCCTGGAAAACATTTGGATTGCTGCTTTTGCCACCGGCCATTAAAAAAAATCCAATGGCCATTATAATGAGCCCGGCAATCATCCATTGATAATTTTCCCTCGTAAATAAATGAGGGGTATCTTTTTCTTTCACAGTGGAATTGGCGGTAATTTTTTTCGTTGTTGTTTTAGTTTTGTCCATTCGGGTTGCAATATTAATAAATTAATTTAAGGCGTGTTCAATAAAGGTCATCCAGCTTCATTTTAAGATATTTCAAGACTGACCGGTGTGTACTGAATAAGGTAATGAACAACCCAAGAACGATCATACCGGTAAATAACAGGATCATATTGCTGTTGTCGTGCAAAATTTTAAAATATGGTACAAATTTTTCAGCCACGCCTATGAAACCGATTAACAGGATAATAGCTATCAAAGAGGCGATCAGCCCGTTGATCAATGCGCGGACATCTAATGGCTTTGCGATAAACCACCGGGTAGCTCCCACCATTTGCATGGTCTTTATCAGGAACCGGTTGCTGTACATGGCCAGCCTAATGGTATTGTCGATGGATATGATCACGAGAATAGATAAAATGATTGCGATCACCAGGACCCATAAAGCCGCCGTTTGCACAAATTTGCTCACATAGGCCACCGTTTCAGTAGGATATTGAAATTCTGAAATGACCCCATGATAGTTGGTTTGCAGGTAATTTCCCAATATGGCAAGACTGTCTTTCTCCATATAATCCGCTTTCACAAAAAAATCTATACTTTCCGGCAAAGGGTTGTTTTCTAAAAATTTTTTCCAGGTGGTATCATTTTCAGCATTCCACTTTTCAACTGCTTTCTGCCGTGTTACGTACTCCACGTCTTTGGCATAGGGCAACGCGCTGATATAATTCCTCACACTGTCAATCTGTTTTTTATTGGCGCTTCTTTCAATCCAGGCATGAACCTGGATGCTTTCTTTAAAATATTCTCCTGTTTTCCTGATATTCAAAAATATCCAGCCTACGATGCCAAAAAGGAACAGGATCAATGCTACGCCGATAATCGCATAGATATATGATGGTTTACCGCGTTTTGCTGATGCTTTACCAAACTGGGCCATAGATTTAACTTGAGATGAGCTCCTATTTTTGACTCGCAGCAAAAATAACCGTTTTTATACAGGTTTAGTATTTTTGCTGCCGGTACAATTGTAGGCTAATATATTTTAGTGGCAGAACGGTATTGCCACTCACAGAGTGTTATAACAATTCTTTCACAAACAGTTATGAGCAGCATTGCGCCCAAGTTAAGGATACCGTGTTTCAGTAGCAATGGTACGCCTTGCATAACACGGCATGAATAATCATTGAGCAACATCGGTGAAAAGCAAAACAAAACATGGAATATAATTTCAGGAAAATTGAAAAGTTGTGGCAGCAGAAATGGAAAGAGGAAAAACTGTACGAAGTCAAAAATTTTTCGTCTAAGCCTAAGTGTTATGTGCTGGATATGTTTCCTTACCCGAGCGGAGTGGGCCTCCATGTTGGCCACCCGTTGGGATACATTGCCAGTGATATTTACGCCAGGTATAAAAGGCTCAAAGGATTCAATGTATTGCATCCTATGGGGTACGACAGCTTTGGCTTACCCGCCGAACAGTATGCCCTTGAAACTGGCCAGCACCCGGCAGTGACTACCGAAAATAACATTACCTCATTTCGTGAACAGCTTGAAAACATTGGATTCAGCTTCGACTGGAGCCGCGAGATAAGAACCAGTGACCCGGCGTATTATAAATGGACCCAGTGGCTTTTCCTGCAGATATTCAACAGCTGGTATGATGAAAAAGAGAACAAAGCAAGAAAGATAGAAGAACTGGTAAAAATTTTTGATGCGCATGGGAATACATCGGATACAGGCCAGCAAAAAAGTAAAATAAATTTTACTGCAGCTGAATGGAAAACCTATGACGCTGCCAAACAACTCGATGTGCTCATGCAGTACCGGCTTGCCTATGCAGCACTCGGAGAAGTGAACTGGTGTGAGGCGCTTGGGACAGTTCTGGCGAATGATGAGGTGATCAACGGTTTCAGCGAGCGCGGTGGTCACCCGGTGGTAAAAAGGAAGATGCGCCAATGGTATTTACGGATCACCGCTTATGCGGAACGATTGTTAAAGGGCCTGGAAACAGTTGATTTCAGCGATGCCATGAAAGAAATGCAGCGAAACTGGATAGGACGGAGCGAAGGTGCTGAAATGAAATTTGTGACACTGACCAGGACAATCGAGAACTTGCAAACCGAAAACTCAATAGTAGTATATACGACGCGTCCCGATACGATCTTTGGGGTAGACTTTATGGTGCTGGCTCCCGAGCATGAACTCGTTGAAGCATTAACCACCACTGCACAGGAAAGCAAAATTCGCGCATACCAGGAATACGTAAAAAGCCGGAGCGAACGGGAACGGCTAGCCGAAGTAAAACAGGTTACGGGAGCTTTTACAGGGAGCTATGCGGTTAACCCATTCAGCGGCGTTGAGGTCCCCATCTATATTTCTGAATATGTGCTGGCTGCATATGGAACAGGGGCCATCATGGCAGTACCATCAGGGGACCAGCGTGATTTCGATTTTGCAAAGCATTTTAGAATCCCCGTTACCAATATTATTGGGGATCAATTTGATGGGGAAGAGGCGAACCCTACAAAAGATGCGATACTGACCAACTCTCGTTTTTTAGACGGCATTATGATGAAAGATGCAATTCCAATTGTGCTGCAAAAAATTGAAGAGCTGGGAATCGGGGTGCGTAAAATTAATTACAAAATGAGGGACGCCGGCTTCAGCCGCCAGCGTTACTGGGGTGAACCTTTTCCGATCGTATACAAGCAAGGCATTGCGTATCCTGTTGGTGAAGGCCATTTGCCGGTAGAACTTCCCCATGTAGATAAATACAGTGCCGGACCTGAAGGTGAGGGGCCGCTTGCAAACATTCCCGGCTGGGTTCATCTGGCCGGCAGTTTCAAAAGGGAAACCAATACAATGCCTGGCTATGCCGGGTCTTCCTGGTATTTTCTACGCTATGCAGATCCGGACAACGATCATGAATTTGCCAGTAAAAAAGCGACTGATTACTGGAACCAGGTAGACGTTTATGTAGGGGGTACCGAACATGCTGTGGGGCATCTGCTGTACAGTAGAATGTGGACGAAAATTTTATATGACCTGGGCATGATCAGTTTTGAGGAACCATTTAAAAAATTGGTTAACCAGGGTATGATCCAGGGAAGCAGCCGGTTTGTTTACAGGATTTCGGGCACTAACCGATTCGTATCCTTCAATCTAAAAGATAAGTTCGAGACTGATAAGTTGCACGTGGAAGTAAATATGGTGGATGGAATGATACTTGACACAGGAGCCTTTAAAAAATGGAAACCGGAATTTGCAACTGCTGAATTTGAACTCGAGAACGGGAAATATATATGCGGTGCGGAAGTAGAAAAGATGAGCAAAAGCAAATTCAACACCATTAATCCAAACGACCTGATTGAAAAATATGGAGCTGATACTTTCCGTATGTATGAAATGTTTTTAGGTCCTGTTGAGCAAAGCAAACCATGGGATACAAAAGGGATAGAAGGTGTTCACCGTTTCCTGAAAAAATTGTGGCGCTTATTTTACGACGAACAACAAAGGGCAGTATGGACTACTGAAAAGCCCAATGACCAGGAGCTGAAGATCCTTCACAAAACCATCAAAAAGATAGAAGAAGATACCGCCCGGTTTTCATTCAACACCGCTATCAGTGCATTCATGGTTTGTGTAAATGAATTGGGTGATTGCAAGTGCCACAAAACAGATATCCTGTTGCCCCTGCTGATTTTAATTGCACCTTATGCTCCCCATGTTGCGGAGGAATTATACCAGGCGGTAACCGCCGCTACAAAAGAAAAATTTTTGTCATCCAATTCTATCCTGGATTCCCAATTTCCTTCCTTTGAATCCAAATACCTGATCGAATATGCAAAGGCATATCCTGTTTCAGTAAATGGTAAGATGCGCACTACGATCAGCATGGACCTGGCCGCGACCCAGGAAGACGTAGAAAAAATGGTGCTAGAAAATGAAGTGATCCAAAAATGGACAGATGGCAAGCCGGTAAAAAAAATTATCTATGTAAGAAATAAAATGGTGAATGTGGTAATATGATCCGGCCTGATAAGTTTCTCCGGTCAGTCCAATATTTTCACTTCGGTTCTGCGGTTCTTTTGCCTGCCCGCTTCCGTACTATTGTCTTCAACCGGATCTTCTGCGCCATAGCCTTTTGCAACCAGGCGTTCATTGCCAATACCCTTTGCAACCAGATAGGCCACGATCGTCTTTGCCCTGTTCATTGAGAGGAGCAAATTTTTTGGATCGCTTCCGATGTTGTCTGTATATCCCCCGATTTCTATTCGTTCGGTTGTTTTGCGATTGAGATAATCTACGAGGTCATCAAGTGTTGAATATGATAAAGACCTTAACTCAGCCTTCCCGAAATCAAACTCAACATTCTCCAAAATAAAGGTCTTTGCCGGATCGAATTCTATATTCACCGTAAAAGGGTTCTTATAATATGAATTGGACGGTAATGAGGGGATATCAACGATATTATAGCTTGTAGAGTCCTTGAATCCCATTACATAAATGAAATATTTATCTCCCGCAGGTAATCTTGTATTGAATTTGCCGGATGGGTCGCTCAGCGCCTGGAACTCATTGAGATTTTTCTGACTTTTGAAAACGATCAGCTCATTGTTCAATGGCTGCCTGGTTTTCATTTCCAGGATCGAACCGTCAATTCTTGCATCCTTGGGTAAATTTAGCGGGATTGAGTTTTGCGCAGAAAGGGTTTGGATAAAACCACTGAGCAACACGATGAATACATATTTTTTCATAGGGTAACTTTTAGGATTCGGTGTAAATTTAAAAAACAATATTATAAAAAGAAACGGTGTTTTACGTGAATTAGTATCGTAATAATATCATAAAAACGGAATTTTAAATATCTTCAATAAAAAGTATTTTAGCTCATGAAATTGTTGTTAATTTCTCTTCTTTTAATAATATTTTTAAAATTACCTGCCCAGGTACCTTCTCTTGCTAAGGATATTCTGAACGAAGCGACTGCAGAAGCGGCTCAATCAGGGAAGAATGTATTTATCATCTTTCATGCATCCTGGTGCGGGTGGTGCCATAAAATGGATACTGCTATGAATGATAAGGCTGTAAAATCATTTTTTAACAGCAATTACGTCATTCGTCACCTTACTGTATATGAGTCCCGGGGCAAAGAAAAGCTTGAAAATCCCGGCGCACTTGATCTTTTGAAAAAGTACCATGGCAATGACCAGGGAATTCCTTTTTGGGTAATACTCAACAAAAACAATACGCTTCTAGCTGATTCTTTTCTTTTTGATCCTGTTGACACCAATCATGTCCGGCCTGCAAATACTGGCTGTCCAGCTGCTGCTGAAGAAGTAGAGCATTTTATTAAAGTTCTCAAAAAAACATCCAGCCTGAATGATTCAGAATTGAGCATCATCCGGGACAGATTCAGCAGGAATAAAGAATAAAATTTCGATCAGGGTTTCTGAGTTTACAACTGTATATCTGGCATCCATATTTTGTCCTGGAAGTCAAGAGTCATAATGATTTCGGTGCCGACAAAAAAAACCATCCACCAAGCGGCGGATGGCTCCCCTCAATAATTATTTGAGTTAACTGCAACCCATGCTATTTCCGCAATTGAGGCATTTATAGCAGGTGCCGCTGCGGATGGTGATGTGCCCGCACGTGTTGCATGCTGGTGCATCGCTTTGCATACTTTTTGCCGCAGAATTTACCGCATCGATGTTATGATTTTTTTTCTTTACTGATTCCGTTCTGTGTGTTTTAAGGGATTGAGGCTGACCGTTAGTCGTTGAACCGATCACTCTTATTTCACTCAATTCATGTTTCCGGTTTCCAATTGTGGGTGTTGCCTGGTCCCACTCTTCATTTCCAAGGTTTTGCACTTCAGGTTTGTCAAGTACATGCACAAGGTCATTTCTTCCCAGGTATTCATATGCCAGGGAGCGAAACATGAAGTCAATGATGGAAGTAGTGGTTTTAATATTCGGATGATCCACCATTCCGGATGGTTCGAAACGGGTAAAGACAAATTTTTCTACAAATTCTTCGAGCGGCACCCCGTATTGAAGACCGATTGAAATTGAAATGGCGAAGCAGTTCAGCATACTGCGCATAGTAGCGCCTTCTTTTGCCATGTCGATGAAAATCTCTCCCAGTGTTCCGTCGTTGTATTCTCCCGTTCTTAAAAAAAGCGCCTGGCCGTTGATCTTTGCCTTTTGTGTAAAGCCTCTTCTTTTTGCCGGCAAAGCCCTTCTCTCAACGATCATGGCCAGCTGTCGTTTTAAAGAGGTATCCGCGCTGCTTTGCACTCTTTTATTTACTTCATCAAGCAATTCTTCTACGGTAAGCTTTCCCATGTCAACAAGCGAAGCAACCTGGGCCGCAGCTTCTGACATCTCTTCTTCAGCCTTACCTGCGACCTTTAATTTTTTATCGCTTTTGTTGCTGAGCGGTTGTGAAAGCTTGGAGCCATCACGGTAAAGCGCACACGCTTTTAAACCCAACTCCCAGCTCAGGTGGTATGCTTCGGCGATCTCTTCGATCGTTGCTTCGTTGGGGAGGTTGATCGTTTTGGAAATGGCCCCGCTGATAAACGGCTGTGCTGCGGCCATCATCCTGATGTGCCCGCTGTGGTGTATAAAGCGCTGGCCTTTGTTGCCGCATTTATTTGCACAATCAAACACCGGCAGGTGTTCATCTTTGAGATAAGGTGCCCCTTCTATGGTCATGGTGCCACATATAAATTCGTTTGCCTTTTCAATCTGGTCTTCAGTGAAGCCAAGGGCTTCCAGGAAATTCCATTCAAAATTATAATATTGCTCCGCCGTAAAGCCAAAACGCTGGAGGCATTCTTCTCCAAGATTATAGACATTGAAAACAAACCCGATTTCAAAAGCGGATCCCATGGATGCTTCCAGTTTGGCGATCTCAGCAGCTGTAAAACCTTTTTCTGCAAGGCTTTGGTTGTTGATGAAAGGTGCGTCTTTCAGTGTTGCATGTCCTTTCGCATAATTCACTATTTCAACGATCTCTTTTTCACTATACTTTAAATTTCTAAGCGCCTGCGGTACACTCTGGTTGATGATCTTAAAATATCCACCGCCGCTCAATTTTTTAAACTTCACGAGGGCAAAATCCGGTTCAACACCGGTGGTATCACAATCCATTACCAGGCCTATGGTGCCTGTAGGAGCTATCACTGTTGTCTGTGCATTCCGGTAGCCATAAATTTCCCCGAGCATCACTGCATCATCCCATGCTTTCGTAGCAGCTTTCAGTAAATAATCGGGACAATATTTGGCGTTGATGCCTTTTGGTTTTATTTCTATCCCATCATAAGCGTCGAGTGCATCATAAGCAGCTGCGCGGTGATTACGCATCACCTTAAGCATATGTTTTTTATTTTCAAGATACTTACTAAAAGGCCCCAGGTGTTGTGCTAACTCTGCCGATGTTTTATAAGCAATTCCCGTCATGATCGCAGTGATGGCACCCGTGATGCCCCGGGCTTCTTCACTGTCATAAGGGATACCACTCACCATCAGCATGCTGCCAAGGTTTGCATAACCCAATCCCAGTGTCCTGTAATCATAAGACAGTTGTGCTACTTCCTTACTTGGAAACTGTGCCATGAGAACAGAAATTTCCAGCACAGTTGTCCAGAGCCTTACCACGTATTCGATTCCTGGAACGTCAAGTGTATTATTGGATTCATCAAAAAACCTGCGCAGGTTGAGAGAAGCAAGATTGCAGGCGGTGTTGTCCAGGAACATATACTCACTGCAAGGGTTAGACGCTCTTATAGGGCCTCCTTCGGGGCATGTATGCCATTCATTGATGGTGGTATTGTATTGGGTACCGGGATCTGCGCAACGCCATGCGGCAAAATTGATTTTATCCCACAAATCTTTTGCTTTTACTTTTTTCATGGTACGGCCATCGCTTCTTGCCTTCAGTTCCCAGTCACCATCAGCCTCCAGTGCATGAAAAAATTCATTCGGGATCCTGACGGAATTATTGCTGTTTTGCCCGCTTACAGTTTTGTAGGCTTCACCTTCATAATCACTCGGGTACCCCGCGGCGATCAATGCAGCCACCTTTTTTTCTTCTTCCATTTTCCAGCTTACAAAAGTTTCTATCTCGGGGTGATCGATATCGAGGCAAACCATTTTGGCTGCACGCCGTGTGGTGCCGCCACTTTTGATCGCACCTGCGGCACGGTCACCGATTTTTAAGAAGCTCATCAATCCACTTGATGTACCACCACCGCTGAGCTTTTCACCTTCACCCCGGATACTGCTGTAATTTGTGCCAACACCACTTCCATATTTAAAGATCCTGGCTTCACGAACCCACAGGTCCATGATGCCTCCATCGTTCACCAGGTCGTCTTCCACGCTCAGTATGAAACACGCGTGTGGCTGAGGCCGTTCGTAAGCAGAAGTAGACCTTTTTAATTCACCATCCATCGCGTCAACATAATAGTGTCCCTGTGGTTTGCCCACTATGCCATACACCTCATGCAGTCCTGTATTGAACCATTGCGGTGAGTTGGGTACACATGATTGGTTCAGGATACTGTACACAAGCTCATCATAAAAAATTTCTGCATCATTTCCTGCTTTGAAATAATTATTCCGCTCTCCCCACACTCTCCAGCAATGAGCCATGCGGTGAGCAACTTCCTTAATACTTGTTTCTCTTCCTGTTGATCCATCAGGTTTTGGAACTCCGGCTTTTCTGAAATATTTTTGTGCAAGTATATCGGTGGCAATCTGGCTCCATTGTTTGGGAACTTCAACATTGTCCATTTGAAATACGATCTCACCTTTTGTATCTTTTATTAAAGAAGTGCGGTAATCATATTCAAAAAGATCGAACGGGGAAATTCCTTCGCGTGTAAAGTGACGGCTGAACTGTAGCCCTTTTGCAGACTGCTTGGTAGTTGGCATATGATTGTAAGTTATTACAGGGTTAATAAATCAAGAGGACAACGAAAATATTTGTTACAGGTCAACAAACAAACCCTTAAATATTAACAACTGTGGAAAAGAAATGTGTACAATTTTGTAAGCCATACGGGCATTGAGTTTATTAATACTTTGCACACTTTGAGGATAAAATATGCTTGTAGTGCGTAAGTAATTTTGGTAATGCCGGTTATGTGGTTGGTCCACTGTCCACAGTCGACAGACGACAGTAAAGTACAATTCTTTGACTGATATTATTTACTTCAGAATGGGCATCATCTTCTCTAAACATTCTAAACATTCTAAACCTTTTTCTGAGGTTATTGGCTTTATATTAAGGACTATTTATTCTGTGCAAACCGGCTGGTTTTTCTGTGGACAGTGGACCGTGGACAGCGGACCGATTACAGTTCTTATCTTTATTCACAAAAGCAGCACATGCGCGCACTCATACAAAGGGTATTACAGGCGAGTGTCACAATCAATGGAATTGTAAAGTCAGAAATACAAAATGGGTTGCTTGTTTTCGTTGGCATTGAAGATGCAGACACCGGTGAAGATATTAAATGGCTCAGCCATAAAATTGTAAACCTCCGGATCTTCGATGACGAACAAAAAGTTCCAAACATTTCTGTTATACAAAACGGGGGAGATATATTAGCTGTGAGCCAGTTTACCCTGCACGCTTCCACAAAAAAGGGTAACCGCCCTTCCTACATAAAAGCCAGTACGGCAGAAATCGCGATTCCTTTGTATGAAGAATGTGTAATCTGTCTTTCACAGGATCTTGGTAAAATAATTTTCACCGGTGAGTTTGGCGCTGATATGAAAGTATCACTCATCAACGATGGACCTGTCACTATCTTTATCGATACGAAGAACAGGGAGTAGCTACGGCACGAATTACACTAATTTAAGCGAATTACACGAATTGATTTAATTGGCAAATCATAAAATTGTTGCATCAAATCTAACGCAGCTTGTCATTGTTTTTATGTCGATCTTTATCTCTGAAACTTTTTTTCTCCAAATTCAGTTTCAATGCTTCAGTAAGATCAACACCCGTCTGGTTGGCGATGCAAATTAATACCCATAAGACATCTGCAATTTCATCCCCCAGTTTTTGGTCAGTTTCATTTTTTTTAAAAGACTGGTCACCATATTTTCTAACAATAAGTCTTGATAATTCACCAACCTCTTCCATCAGAATTCCCAGGTTTGTTAATTCACTAAAATATTTTACACCCACATTTTTTATCCAATGATCAACTTCCTGCTGCGCCTCTTCAATGGTCATAACACGAATTAAAATAACACGAAATACACAAATTAAAATACAACACGTTTATAAGTTAATGACTTTTCTCCAAAGTTGGCAATAATACCAAGGGTTAGACCGGATGCTTTTAAATAGTTGATCGTTTACGCAACGTAAGTATTTATGATGATTGACTTGATTTCACTTCCAGGATCATCGAATCGAATACTATAAAATCAGCATAGAATTTATGCTGTAATATTTCACCCTTGTACTCAACCTTGAATTCGTATTCTCTCTGGTAGAGAATTTCCCTGGCTTTAAATTCCAATTCTAGTGCATCTTTATATACAACTTCTTTAAATCCCATGCCCAACACCCTGTGAACTTCCATACATATGGCCACTCATAAATAGGACTCCTCTTTTAAAATAATGTCTGTCATAAAACATTAAATTTAATTCCTGTAACTTATTCATAATTCGAGTTATTTATATACATCTTGTAGTGTTTTTCTAATCCCTCATCATTACATATTTTATAAGAGGAATATAATTCGTGTAATTCGATTTATTTCTTGTAATTCGTGTTATCTATATTTGCACCTATGGCAGAAAACATCTTCCCGGCACTGATCGCTCATTGCAAGGAGTACGGCTATATTTTTCCATCCAGTGAAATTTATGATGGCCTTGCAGCTGTCTATGATTATGGCCAGAACGGGGCCCAGCTTAAAAAGAACATCCGTGACTTATGGTGGAAAAGCATGACTCAAATGCACCAGAATATCGTAGGCATTGATGCAGCTATTTTTATGCATCCTGAAACATGGAAAGCAAGCGGGCATGTTGACAGTTTTAGTGACCCCATGATCGATAACAGGGACAGCAATAAACGATACCGTGTAGATCACCTGTTAGAAGGGTTTGCTGAAATGATCAGGGAAAAAGGCGGCGATGCAAACCAGCAGAAAGCAGATGAACTGCTTGTTCGAATGGATCAGCTGCTGGCCGCTGATGATTTTTCAGGATTGAAGAAACTGATTGAAGAAAATGATATCAGGTGCGGCGTCAGCAATACATGTAACTGGACAGACATCAGGCAGTTCAACCTGATGTTCAGCACACAACTGGGAAGCGTAACCGAAGATGCAAACACCATTTATTTACGTCCGGAAACTGCGCAGGGGATATTTGTCAATTTTCTCAATGTGCAGAAAACAGGCCGGATGAAGATCCCTTTCGGGATCGCACAAACCGGGAAAGCATTCAGGAATGAGATTGTTGCCCGGCAATTTATTTTTCGCATGCGGGAGTTTGAGCAGATGGAGATGCAATTTTTCATTCGCCCGGGTACACAAATGGAATGGTATGAACACTGGAAGGAAAAAAGAATGCAATGGCATAACGAAATTGGCATCCCGCCGTCAAAGCTTCGTTTTCATAATCATACCAAGCTGGCCCACTATGCTGATGCCGCTGTTGATATAGAATTTGAATTTCCATTTGGATGGAAAGAACTCGAAGGGGTTCATTCCAGGACAGATTACGACCTTCGTCGCCACCAGGAATTCAGTAAAAAGAAACTACAGTATTTCGACAATGAGCTCAACCAGAATTATATACCTTATGTAGTTGAAACGTCCGTTGGACTTGACAGGCTGGTGCTAACAATTTTAAGCCTCGCATACACAGAAGAAAAATGGAAAAGGGATGACGGAAGTGATGACAGCCGGGTGTTCCTGCGTATCCCCGCAAAGATTGCACCTTATAAATTGGCCATTCTTCCGCTGGTGAAAAAAGATGGACTGCCAGAAATTGCCAGGCAGGTCATGGACGACTGCAAATCATCCTTCCATTGTTTTTATGAAGAAAAAGACAGCATTGGAAAACGTTACCGGCGAATGGATGCCATTGGCACTCCTTTTTGCATAACGATCGATCATCAAACGAAAGAAGACAATACAGTTACCATCAGGTACCGCGATAGTATGCTACAGGAGAGGATCCCAATCAGTGGGATCCAAAAACTTGTCCTTGAAAAAATGGCCGGGTGATCAGTCGGAGAGTGTTAAAATAAATATTGATTTTTTTACAGCTTCCAGGCGATAAGGAATTTTGTCGTGCAGTGCAACTACCTGCGATTTACGAACCTGTACCGTTTCATTATTTGCCTGGAGTTGCAATTTCCCGGAAATCAACTGAAGGCTCAGCACATTATCCGGGTGTTCAGTGCTCATCTCTGCTTTTTTATGCAGTGCAACAAGAACGATCCGCATTTTAACCGATTTGAACAACGTAATAGAATTGCGGTCATTTTCTTTCCAGGCTTTTTCACTTTTTATTTGCCTGATGCAAGAAGGAAGGTCTATCAGTATTAAGGGTGAGTCCACAGGACGGTCACCTTCAGGCCGGTTCCTGGTTGCCTCATTGAATTTTTCGTCCATACAAAATATTTAAAAAGTATGATTGTTTAACAGCGATCTTACAAAGCATGTGCCTGAAAAGCGGCCTGTTACCTGCTTCTGGCCAGCAAAAAAAGATTGGTAAGCGCAACTCCGATGGCAGCGCCACACGTGAGAAGAGTTACTACGTGTATAGCCCTGATGCATTCGCCACCGCTGATCCGGCTGTAATTCCATACTGTCATTACGATCACAAAGACTGCGATGGCAATACTTCTCAGGTGAGATCTTTTATGCATAACTTTTATTTAGATTAAATGATAAAGAAATGGATGGTTTATCCATAAAGTTCCAGATGGATGGCTTTCCTGTCATACCCCAGAGCAACAATTTTTTGGCGTGCATCATCTATCATCGCTTTCCATCCACACAAATAAAACTTTGCGGGTTTCAATTCGTGTAACCCTTCGCATGCCTGCAGGTTATTTTTGCAGATCTCTTCATACAAGCTATGAACATATCCTTTGTGGCCATCCCAGTCTTCCCTGCTCAGCGTAGGCATGTACCTAAAATGTGGCAGATTGCCTTCCAACGCCTTCATTTCTTCATGGTACAACAAGTCTTGTTGCGTACGGCAACCAAAAATGAGGTAGATATTCTGGTGAGGAGTATTGTGTAAAAGCATATAATTTGCCATGCTTCTGAAAGGTGCTATGCCGGTACCTGTACAAATAAAGAATAAATCTTTGTCGATGGTTTCCGGCAATATGAAAACTCCCTGTGGACCTCGCAGTGTAAGCTCACTTCCTTCAGAAATTTCATTAAAAAGATAGGTGGTTCCCAGCCCGCCTTCCAGTAAAACAATGAGGAGCTCAAACACATTTGTTCCATCGGGCCAACTGGCTATTGAGTAGCTTCTCCACCTTTTGTTTTTCTGTTCATGAATCGGAAGATCAAGAGTTACAAACTGGCCGGCCTTAAAATCAAAACTTTCCAGTTCAGGTACCTGAATCCAAAAGCGTTTGGTATTATAAGTTTCATCAACAATGCGAATTACTTTTCCTGTACGCCATGGTTCTACCGCCATTCATAATATTTTGGGAAAAATACAACGGTTAATCCTAAATGAAAAATAAATCAGTCCACGGTCGACTGTCCACGGTCCACAGCAGAATATTCTGCTCAATGCAAAATTCTAAATCAGTCCACTGTCCACGGTCGACAGTCCACGGCAGGGCATTCTACTGAGCAGATAATTTTAATTCAGTTCGGTTCATTCTGTTCAAAAGAAAGATTTCTCTACAAAACAAAAATCTGTGCCGTGGACAGTCGACAGTGGACCGTGGACTGAATCATCTCAAGTCTTAACTTTGCGGTGCGAATGAACCTGGATGTGTTGCTGAATATGTATAACAACGATCCCCGCATTTTTCAAATTGCGGATAAGATAGTTTTGTCCCAGCCACAACGTATTCACCTGAAAGGCCTGCAAGGGAGTTCATCACAATTTGTGATCGGCTCGGTTTTCAACCATTCTTATACCCCGCAGCTCAATCACCTGATCATTTTAAGAGATGCTGAAGAAGCAGCTTATTTTCAAAATACGCTTGAGAACATTACCAATGCGCTGAATATTTTTTATTTCCCCTCTTCTTTTAAGAACAACAAAAATTTTAAGCTCCTCAACAGCAGCCATGTGATGTTGCGCACTGAATGCCTGACAAAGTTTTCATATCCTTTGTCAGGAAACAGGGTTGGGGCCATTGTGACCTACCCGGAAGCACTGTTCGAAAAAGTTGTGCTGCCTGGTACGCTATCTGCCAACATTCTCTCTTTTAAGCAGGGTGAAAACATTGATGTGGATTCGATCCTTTCGGGGTTCATTGATCATGGGTTCATAAGAACAGATTTTGTGTACGAACCCGGACAGTTTGCTGTAAGGGGCGGTATTCTTGATATTTATTCATTCGGAAATGAAAAACCTTACCGGATCGAGTTGTTTGGCAACGAGATCGACAGCATCCGCATATTTGATCCTGAAACGCAGTTGAGTGAAAGAAAATTACTCATGGTCAATATTATCCCGAATGTAGAAACACAATTTACATCCGGGCAAAAAGTGTCACTGCTGGATTTTCTGCCTGAAAACCTGGTTGTGTGGACAGAAGATTGGGAATTCATCAGTCAAAAAATTCAGCAGCAGGAAGATGACCTTGAGGCTTACCTGGAAGTGATAAAATTCAGCAACATCAATAAGGCTGCTAATCACCACGATGACGAAGGGGATGATATTTCCGAAAAAACAAATGTCACTGCTGTAGATTTTGTGCAAGCCAGTTCACTGGAACAAAAGATCATTCAAAGGCATATTATTGAAATTGGAAGCCGTAAATATTTTTCGAATGGTTCAGAATCTACCACTGTATCATTTAGTGTAAGGCCCCAACCGGCTTTTAACCGCCAGTTTAATATACTGATCCAAAACCTCAAAGATCTTGAACAAAAAAAATACAACATTTTTTTGTTTGCCGACAATCCAAAACAGCTGGAAAGACTTCATAGCATTTTTGCGGACCTGAACGCTGAGATTCAGTTTACCCCGATTCCAACATCTATTCACGAGGGATTTATCGATGAGGATCTTCAGCTTGTGTGCTATACAGATCACCAGATATTTCAACGGTATCATAAGTACAAAGTAAAACAGGCGTTCAGCAAGAACAAGGCATTAACGCTCAAGACGCTTCGTGAACTTCAACCGGGTGATTTTGTAACACACATCGACCATGGCGTGGGTGTATACAGTGGTTTGCAAAAAATCGAAGCCAATGGAAGGATTCAGGAGGCAGTCAGGATCGTATATAAAGACAATGATCTTCTTTATGTAAATATTTCATCTCTCCATAAAATCAGCAAGTACAGCGGTAAGGAAGGAACAGTACCAAAAATGAACAAGCTCGGCAGTGATGTATGGAACCGGCTGAAAGACAAAACCAAAAAGCAGGTAAAGGACATTGCAACCGACCTCATTAAATTATATGCGCAACGGAAAAGCTTAAAAGGATTTATGCATTCCCCGGATAACTACATGCAAACGGAATTGGAAGCATCATTTATTTACGAGGATACACCTGATCAAAATAAAGCCACCCTTGATGTAAAAAGAGATATGGAAAAGCCTTCACCGATGGACCGTCTTGTATGTGGTGATGTTGGATTTGGAAAAACTGAGATCGCGATCAGGGCCGCATTTAAAACAAATTGTGACGGTAAGCAGGCTGCAGTTCTTGTGCCTACCACTATCCTTGCCTACCAGCATTTTAAAACTTTTGGTGAAAGGCTCAAAGATTTTCCGGTTACCGTGGATTATATCAACCGGTTCAAGTCTGCAAAAGAAAAAAAGGAAACATTGCAAAGACTGCAGGAAGGGAAGATCGATATCATCATCGGCACGCACGCTTTGCTGGGAAAAGATGTGAGGTTCAAAGACCTGGGACTTATGGTGATTGATGAAGAACAGAAATTTGGAGTGGCATCAAAAGAAAAATTAAAGCAGATCAGGACAACCGTAGATTCATTAACACTCACCGCAACGCCAATACCGCGTACATTGCAATTCAGCCTGATGGGAGCACGAGACCTTAGCATCATCAATACTCCGCCGCCCAACCGTCAGCCAATACAAACCGAGGTTCATGTTTTTAACCAGGAGTTTATCCGGGATGCAATTTATTATGAAACAGAAAGGGGAGGGCAGGTGTTTTTTATTCACAACAGGGTGAATGGCCTGGCAGAGATGAAGGGTTTGATCCAGGCTTTGTGCCCTGATATCAGCATTGCTTATGCACATGGTCAGCTTGATGGCGATCAACTTGAAGATACCATCCTAGATTTTATGGATAAAAAATATGATGTGCTGGTGTGCACCAATATTATTGAAAGCGGTGTGGACATTCCCAATGTAAACACCATCATCGTCAACAATGCCCACCAGTTCGGTTTGAGCGATCTTCACCAGCTACGGGGACGAGTGGGGCGCAGCAATAAAAAAGCCTTTTGTTATTTATTGGCGCCACCGATGAGTACCTTACCGGCTGACAGCAGGAAAAGGCTTACTACCCTTGAACAATACAGCGATCTTGGAAGTGGCTTCCAGATTGCGATGAGAGACCTGGATATTCGCGGGGCCGGCAATTTGCTTGGCGGAGAACAAAGCGGGTTTATTGCAGAGATCGGCTTTGAAATGTATCAGAAAATTTTAGATGAAGCCATACGAGAACTGAAGCGGAAAGAATTCAAGGAGCTCTTTAAGGAAGAGATCCATCTCCAGGATGATTATGTGAAAGATTGTACAATTGATACAGATCTTGAGATACTCATCCCCGACAATTATGTAGAAAGCATAACGGAACGGTTGAGTTTGTATACAAGACTGGATAATTGTGAAACGGAAAAGGATCTGGATGATTTTCACGCCGAAATGACTGACAGGTTTGGTCCGATACCCGCTGAAGTGGAAGATCTCTTTACTACAGTTCGCTGCAGGTGGATTGCAGTGGAACTGGGATTTGAAAAAATGTTATTAAAAAACGAAACCTTAAAATGCTTTTTTGTGAGCAATCCGGAGTCGCCTTATTTCAACAGTGATACTTTTAAAGGCATTCTACATTTCATACAAACTCAAACCAATAAGGCACGACTGAAACAGGTAGGCAGGAATGG
The DNA here is from genome assembly GCA_040003385.1 of Ginsengibacter sp. Taxonomy (GTDB): domain Bacteria; phylum Bacteroidota; class Bacteroidia; order Chitinophagales; family Chitinophagaceae; genus Ginsengibacter. Next base: position 36,068 of record JBDUCQ010000004.1, read on the forward strand.
AATTCTGATCGTTGAAAAAATGAGAACGATGAAAGAATTGCATGATTTTTTGACCAGGGTTGAAAACAGTATCGATTGATCATTTCAATAAGGTCACCGGTCCCCTGCGGTTAATTGAATTCCCATTATAATCGGTGCCAGATGTGATCCAGACATATACTCCCTGGGCCTGTAATTTCCCTTTGTATGTACCATCCCAACCTATCCTGGAATCAGTGGTGCTGAACATCTCTTCGCCCCAACGATTGTATATTTTTAAATACTTGAAAGAAATGAGGCCAACAGGCAAGGCTTTGAAAACATCATTCAGCCCATCATGATTGGGTGAAAATGCACTGGGTACATAAATTTCAGGGCCCTTATAAATTTTAATGGTAATTGTATCGAATGTTTCGCAACCCAGTGGGGTGAACGCCTTCAACTGGTATGTTTGATCACTGGCCAGTACGGCTACAGGATCTGCAATCTCCGGATCACTTAAGCCGGTAGCGGGGCTCCATAAATAAAATAACCCGCCAGTGGCGTGCAAGTGAATTGGCTGACCCGCTGCAGCAACAAGGTCGTTTCCGGCTGAGGCATTGGTACTGTATATATTTAGTATTTTTTCCAGGGTGTCGGAGATGCAACCGTTGGTTGCAACAGCATACAGTTGTATTGGATAAGTTCCTGGAGATCCGAATAAATGGCTTGCAGTAATGCCAGAACCGGTTGTACCTTCACCAAAATTCCAGTTCCACCCAGCCAGGCTAACACCGCTGCTATCAATGCCGTTGAATGCTACGGTCGAATTTTCACAGGCGTCAGAGAAGGTCATTCCTATTACAGGTCTTGGATTGATCACGATCGTTTTATTCACCGTATCCGATGTACAACCTTCCAAAGATTTTACAGCAAGCCTGATCGTTTTTGAATCTGCATCTGAGTATGATGTAACAGGGTCCTTCGTGAATAAAGTAACACCATTCCCAAGATCCCAATACCAGCTGTTAATGGTGCCTACGTTTACATGAGAAGAATCACTGAAGACTACAGGGTTTTCCTGGCAGGTTTTATTCACTGAAATTTCTGCTACAGGTTTGCTACCGATCCTCAGATTTTTTGTGTTGATCTCAACACATCCATCAGCACCAGTCAGGCTCAGTGATACCTTGTAATCATTCGCGGATGCATAGGAGTGAACCGGGTTGAGATCTACTGAATCAGGCCCACTTCCGTCACCGAAATTCCAAACTCTTTTTACAATGGGCCCGAAAGAAAGGGAGGCATCATAAAAAGTAATAGGTATACCAATGCACCTGTTGTTATCGGGCGACCAGGCATATACAGGGTCAAGTGTAGTACAAAATTTTTGCACGTTTACAGATCCCCCCGTGGATCCTGAAAAGCCCCAGAATACCAGAGGATCACCCTTGAAAATATCTTTTACCATATCTGTTACCAACGACATGCGCAAGGCATTGTCGAAATATACTTCGTACGTATGTGAAGGAGCGTTCCAGCTAATTTTAAGGATATGCCATGCACAATCTTCTACATTGTCCTGCAAAGCAGAAATTTGCACAGGCCCCGCTAAATTGTTGAGTGTGTTGTGGTCGAGTACCCCATTGGATTGGATAGCTATATGGTCGTAAACCGGATCGTTGTCTGGAGATGCATTTTGCCATGTATCTAATGTAACCCCTAATGAAGGTGATATTCCCTGGAAACCAAGACCGCTTCCTGATACTCCTATACTGGTGCTGATTGGCTGCAAAACAAAAGCGATCCCATCTGCACCTGCCACATCAATACAGCCGAGGTAAACATTGAATGTAAATGTAAAAGACTTTGTCAGATCTATTTTGTTGTTATTCCACACCGAACCAGAAGTAAAAAGCACTTCTTGTGTAAGCGTGTAGCAATGACAATTATCCTGGGTGGCAGAACCATTCAATGTGTATTGTGCGCTGGCGCTGAAATTCAGGATGATTGCACCTGCCAGCAGTATAATTGACCGATGGATTTTACAGGGCACTTGAGTAGTTAATTTTTTTTTGATTTCTTTCCTTGGTTTATTCAGATCCTCCAGGCAATAAAAAAGCGATACAGATAGCTCCATATCGCCGATTGAATAAGTTAAATAAGATTTACCAGCTTTTCTTGGCTACTTCATTCTTAACGGCTTCTAAAGCTGAAGCTTCACTAAGCATGGTGGTCATTTTGTTGCCCTTGCCATCATGGCCTTGTGCCATATAGCCTCCACGAGATGTTTTTGTGATGACCGCATCGTGCATTGGACAATTTTTTTCTTTTGTCTTCATACAGTAAGCTGTTAACATTTTTGATGACATGTTTTTTTAATTTAAATGGATAATTTAATGGGTTTATCGTCTTTGACAGCTCTTAAAAAGAGTGGCCAATAGATTAAAGTTAATAATATTTATTTAAACGGGGATTATAGCTAAAACCATGTGCCTTTTAGACATCAATTTTCGCATATTTTGCATGGGTTTCTATGAACTCTCTTCTTGGAGGGACTTCATCGCCCATGAGGATACTAAAAACCCTGTCGGCTTCTGCAGCACTGTCAATGGTAACCTGCTTTAATGTTCTTGTAGCCGGATCCATTGTAGTTTCCCAAAGCTGTTCCGAATTCATTTCTCCAAGGCCTTTATATCGTTGTACATGTACAGTTTCTTCTTTTCCGTTTGCCATTTTCTCCACCCATGCTTTACGATCTTCTTCGTCCCATGCATATGATTGTTCCTTTCCTTTCTTTACCAGGTAGAGGGGAGGCTGGGCAATATAAACATATCCCTGTTCTACCAGTTCCTTCATATAACGAAAGATAAAGGTGAGTATCAGGGTAGCAATGTGACTGCCGTCTACATCGGCATCCGTCATGATGATCAGCTTATGGTAGCGGAGCTTTGTGATATCAAGAGCTTTTGGATCTTCAGGAGTGCCAATTTTTACACCAAGGGCTGTAAACATATTCCGGATCTCTTCATTATCATATATGCGGTGTTCCATGGCCTTCTCTACATTCAGGATCTTACCGCGTAATGGCAAAATTGCCTGGTAGCTTCTGTCACGTCCTTGCTTTGCCGTTCCACCTGCTGAATCCCCTTCCACGAGGAACAGCTCACACCTGAAAGGATCTTTATCACTGCAGTCGGCCAGTTTGCCTGGTAAACCTCCGCCGGTAAGTACACTCTTTCGCTGCACCATTTCTCGAGCTTTCCTTGCTGCTGCCCGCGCCTGTGCCGCTAATATTACTTTTTGAATGATGGTTTTTGCATCCTTTGGATTTTCTTCCAGGTATGCCACCAAAACACGGCTTAAAGTGCTGTCAACAACACCCATCACTTCGCTATTGCCTAACTTGGTTTTGGTTTGTCCCTCAAACTGTGGTTCGGGTACCTTTACAGAAATGATAGCTGAAAGCCCTTCCCTGAAATCATCTCCTTCTATTTCAACCTTGGCTTTTTCAAACATTCCTTCCTTTTCTCCATAACTTTTGAAGACCCGGGTGATTGATCGCCTGAACCCTGCAACATGCGTGCCTCCTTCGATGGTATTAATGTTGTTAACATAGCTGAACAAATGCTCCTGGTAACCTGTATTATAGATCATCGCAACCTCAACCATAACATTACTGTTGCCATCAAGTCCGTCGCAGTAAATCACTTTGGGTAAAAGCGGATGACGGTTTGCATTTTTATCAAGCATTTCTACAAATTCCACAATACCACCTTCGCTGTAAAATGTTTTGGTATAGGTGTTGCCATCATCGTCTTTTTCTCTGAGGTCATTTAACACAATGGTTATTTTCCTGTTTAAAAAAGAAAGTTCACGCAACCTGCCCTCAAGGATCTCCCTGTTATAAACTGATACGATGAATATGGAAGTATCGGGCCAGAAATGAACCCTGGTACCGGTAGTACTGCTTTTACCAATTTCACGCACCTTATATTTCGGAATACCCTTTTCGTATTCCTGTTCAGAAGTTTTGCCATCGCGGTTTACTGTGACATGCAATTTGGCGCTTAAAGCATTTACACAACTAACACCTACACCGTGCAATCCCCCGCTTACTTTGTAAGAATCTTTATCAAATTTTCCACCGGCATGTAAAACAGTCATCACAACTTCCAGCGCACTCCGGTTTTCTTTGGTATGCATCCCTGTAGGAATACCGCGGCCATCATCCTGGACTGTGATCGAATTGTCCTCGTTGATCGTAACCGTAATATTTTTACAATAGCCTGCAAGAGCTTCATCAATTGAATTATCAACCACTTCATATACGAGGTGATGCAATCCCTTGTTGCCAATATCACCGATGTACATGGCAGGCCGTTTCCTGACTGCCTCAAGTCCTTCTAAAACCTGTATGCTGTCAGCGCCATAATCATGAATAACGGGGGGTAAAACTGCTTCTGTATCTATACTCATAAATGTGAAAGAAATCTCCTTTAATTATAAGATCTGTATTACTGCAAACTTACGAATAATAAGCCTTAACACCTAAAAACTTCGATGATGAAACACATTCTGCAGGGTTAAGGAATCAGGTTTTAGGCATTAGCAGTTAGGCGTTATGTTTTAGGTATGAGTTGAACCATTTCCTCCTGCGTATCTAATGTTTATTTTACTGAATTTAAGTATATATTTTTTCAAATGGGGTTTGTCTTTTAACACCTAACACCTGACACGATTTCCTCCTTCTTTCCCCTTTCTTTATCTTTGCACCATGGAGTACGAAATGGAAATGTTACCACTTGCAAATTCTCCGGCTTTTTTACCGGCTGAATTGGAAGTAGTTCATGAACGCGATCAACTGATACCGGGGTCAGTACAATACTCGATCAGGCGGTATCGGAAAAATAATAACACAATGGTCGATGATACAGGTATCATGGCTTACCATTACAAAGAAGCGAAGTCTAAAGATAATTTCCTTGAATTAAAATTTTGTATTTCAGGCAACATATACTGCCGGAAAAAAGAGATGGAATGTGATTTTTGCAAGCACAACGAATCGCGCAACTGTACAGACAAAATTGATACCCTTGACGTGGTAAGTTTCAGGTTTACGGTTGCTCACCTCGCGCAATTTGTAAAAGGGATCAGGCAAACAAATTTTTCGGAAGACATTTTAAATTTCAATTACAGTTCCTCATTTTCTACGTTGATGCCTCTGTGCTCCAAAACAAAAATGGTGTTGGAAGCACTCCTCAACCACAGCTACTCCGGAAGCCTTGAAAATATATACATCAATGCACAGACGCAGATGTTGCTGCTGTATAGCATGGAATGTATGGCAGGTGCTAAGGACGATTCATTTACATGCAAATTCCTGGCAAATGAGGCCGACAGGGAAAAGATTGCAAGGGCAAGAGAACTGCTGCTGGAGCACATCAGCGAGCCACTAACCATTAAGGCCCTCAGCAGGAAAGTGGCCATCAACGAATGTTATTTAAAGAAGGGATTCAAAGAATTATATGGCACCACTATTTTCGATTTCTTTCAAAGCCAGCGTATGGAACATGCAAAATACCTTTTGTATGAAAAAGGTGTAAGTGTCACTGATGTATCGCTCCTGTTAGGTTATTCTTCGATTTCGCATTTCTCTACCGCTTTTAAAAAGCATACGGGTTTAAAGCCCTGCGAGCTATTATTCCATTAAATTCCTTTTTTCGAAAATGGTTTTCCTTAAACAGTAAATGTTATCCCTGTTTGTAAATTTCATTTGCAAATAAATTCCCTGAATGAAGAAAATATGTATTTGCATCCTCGGCCTGTGTATTTTTTCGGCCAGTGCACAGGATCGTTTCTTTGCCCGGACCTACACTTCCAACGTCTTACCCAAAGGAGGCATTGACCTCGAATTCTGGCATACTTCCAGGATAGGCCACCAGAACCAGTTTTATCATGCACAGGATCAGCGTATGGAACTTGAAATAGGCCTGGGGAAAAATGTACAAACTGCATTTTATTTCAACAGGTTTCAACAAAGGTTCAGCGAAGGCCCTTTCGGAACCACTACCTCGGGCGAGATCGGTTTCAGCAATGAATGGAAAATAAAGTTAAGCGACCCTACAGCAAATAAAGTAGGACTGGCATTATATGCAGAGGCATCCATAAAAGGCGGTGATGAAGTTGAGCTCGAAACCAAGATCATTCTTGATAAATATATCGGGAAGAGTTTGATTGCTTTTAATGCAGTTGCAGAATTTGAGAAAGAATTTAACTGGGTAAACCAGCGAGTACGTGCTGGCGGCTGGGTAACACCCATAGAGATAGACCTTGCTTATATGTACGACATAAAGCCAGTATTGGGTGCCGGAATCGAGGTCGTGAACAGAAATGATATCGTTCAGGGTGATGGCTGGAAGAATTCAATATTTTATGCAGGCCCCACTTTAAATTACCGTGGAAATCGCTGGTTTGTAATAATTAATTATCTTCCACAATTGAAAAATATCCGGAAAACAGTTTTCTCACCTGGTTCCAAAGTTTTAGATGAACATGAAAGATCTGAAGCAAGGATTATATTTGGTATTACCCTCTAATTTTAATTAATGAAAAAGTTTTTTCTTATTTTTCTTTCCGGCATAATGGCCTGCTCTTCCACTTCAAAAATTAAAAAAACTACGACTATTGCCACAACGTCGGGCGTTTCAACTGAACCAGTGATTAAAGACACCGTATCTGCAATCCCAGGTACGGATACTTTGGCAATGGCGTCTATGAGGGTGCCTGGAATAACAGCCGAGCGTTTGGCAGAAGGACGTAAAATTTATATGCAGGATTGCACAAGATGCCACTCGATGAAAGAGCCTTCAAATTACACCCCGCAACAATGGGAACCCATCCTCGTGAAAATGTTTGTAAATGCCAAATTAACTGATGAGCATGAAAAAGCATTGATTCACGATTATGTGATTGCCAGATCAAAATAGTCCACTGTCGACTGTCGTCGGTCAACAGCAGACTCTGATTATTTGAAGCTAAAAGGCCAATTGGTTTGCTTACAGCTAATCTGAAATCTAGATCTTTCACCGATGATCCCAGTGGACTTCAAATGAAATACGCCCTGTTCCATCTGCAGCAGACCCTTTATTTCTAATGCTCGGCTGCGGACCGTCGACCTTGGACCGTGGACTCTGCATTTTTTCCTTCCGAGATTCCGTATCATTATGACAATAGTGTGATAAACTTAGTTTGTTGCTGCTGCAACTTTGCATTTCCAGGAACAAATGCTGCAAAAATTTTTAAATATCACTTTTTTATCGGGTTTGTGTGTCCAGGGATTTACCCAGGGTATTCCTACTGATACAACTGCAAAAAAATTGGAAGAGGTGTTCATCACAGCCACCCGAACCCCCACTAGTACAGTACGCATTCCATTGCCTGTACAAGTGATCTCACGCAAATCGATCCAGGCATCAGGGTCACAAAAATTAGTTGATATTTTACAACAACAGGCAGGTCTTATTCTTGTTCAAAATCCATTAGGTGCTGCTCTGCAGGGATATCCGAATCCATTTGGTTCAGGCATAGAAATCCAGGGACTAGACCCTGCTTACACACTTATACTTGTTGACGGTGAACCATTGACAGGTAGGAATGCAGGGATATTAAATCTTGACAGGATTTCTACGGGAAATATCAAACAGGTTGAAATTGTGAAAGGTCCTTCTACCAGTTTATATGGATCAGCAGCCATGGCGGGGGTGATCAATATTATTACAGAAAGGCCAGATAGTAACAAGGCGGAAATGCAGGTTCATTATGCAAGCAATAATACTTTATCGTTAACAGCCGATGCATTGATTAAAACCAGGAAGGCTTCCATGCAATTATTTGGAAACCGCTACAGCAGTGATGGGTACGATCTTGATAAAAATATATATGGAAAAACTGTGGATCCTTTTGTCAGCTACTCATTTACAGGCAAGATCTATGTGCCCTTAAGCGAAAAGATCGAATTACAAGCATCGGGCAGATTGTTTACACAGAAACAAATGAACAAGTACCTGGTTTATACAATGCAGCAACCTGAGGGCGTAAAAGGCAACACTACTGAAAATGACCAGAGCATCAGCACAAGATTAAAATATATTTTTTCAGGAAATCTTAAGGCGGAGGCGAAACTTTATGGAAGCTGGTATGCAAATAATGGAATCGTATTTACAGAAAAAAACAATGACGTTTTTGAAAAGGTATATTTAAACCAGTCATTTTTACAACCTGAAATTCAGGTGGAGGCAGGTAAAAAAGATAAGGATAAATTTATAACCGGTGCCGGCTATAATTTTGAGACGATCAGTTCGAGCAGGTATGCTTCCAAAAAGAACCTGGATGCATGGTACATGTATGCCCAGCAAGAATTGCACTTTACTCAAAACATTAACATCATTGCGGGAGCAAGGTTCGACAAAAGCAGTTTGTATAAGGCCCAGGTAAATCCAAAGCTGGCAATAGGATATAAAGTCCGCCAATTGTTTTTTAATGCATCCGTGGGTACTGGATTTAAAACACCTGATTTCCGCCAGCAGTTTTTAAATTTCAGCAATTCACTGGTTGGCTACACCTTATTAGGAGCAAATGAATTAAGCAATGGCCTCATACAGTTGAAACAAAATGGGCAAATTGACCCCATGGTGAATATTGAACCTTACCTGGGTTCGCACCTCCTTGCTCCTGAAAAATCTGTAGGCATAAATTTAGGGATGCGTTACACGCCAACTCCTTACACAATTCTTAAATTGAATGTTTTTAGGAATGACATCAGAAATCTAATAGAGAGTTACAACCTGCCTTTTACCAAGGTAAACGGGCAGGCAATTTTTTCTTACGTGAATGTGAGCAAGGTTTTTACCCAGGGATTGGATATAAATGTAAGGCAGGCGATGAGCAGTGCCTTTGAAATTTCAGGAGGTTACCAGTTGCTCATTGCCAGGGACAAAGAAGTTGTGCAAAACATTAAGGACGGTAAGGTATACAAAAGGGATCCGCAGCCCCCATATGTAACTACCCTCGTGACTGATAAAGAATACAAAGGATTATTCAACAGGTCAAAAAATTCTGCAAATGTGCAACTGACTTATACAAATAAAAAACAGCGTTTCGGCGTAAACGTTAGAAGCAATTACCGAGGCAGGTTCGGATTCAATGACGTCAATGGCAACAGTATACTGGATGATCAGAGAGAGTTTGCCTCCGGGTATGTAATGTTGAACGCTACCATTTCCAAAAGACTGATGAAAGCATTGGACTTGCAGGTAGGTTCAGAAAATATGTTGAATCATACTGATAAAGACACTTTGCCGGGAATGTCCGGCAGAACCTATTTTATCCGTTGCAATTTTAAACTTGAAAATTTGAACAGTTTATAAATCACAATCAAACAAATGAGCATGAAAACACCCAGGTTAATTTTATCTATGATCGCAGTTAGTTTATTTTCCATTACATCTTGCAAAAAAAGTGACACAAAAACCATTACACCCCCGGTTGAAAAAACAGATTCCATAAGGGTAAGTTTCAGCAGCAACAGTCCCTTTACATTCTTCAGTTTTAAGAATGATGTTGTAGTGCCAAACAGCGACTCTGCCACCACGAGGTGGGATTTTGGATTACGGTTTACAACCTTCATCATTAACAGCCATGCCAGTGGTCCCGGATCTGCGGGAGTCATCTTACAAAACAGCAGTTATGCAACCACTACATCTGTTCCTTCTTCTGGTTATGCATATGATACCACTGCATCTCAAAAAGCAATCAGGGATGGAAGCTGGTATAACTACAACCCGACAACGCATAGTTTTGCACCAAAGGCTGGACAGGTTTTCCTTTTTATGACTGCTGATAATAAGTTTGTGAAGATGGAATTGCTGTCAGTTGATTATGAACCTTTCGTCGGACCTGTTCCCATAACTCTTATTTACCGCTTCAGGTATACATACAATCCTGATGGTTCTACAACTTTTTAATGAAAAACCCTCATTAGAGATCAAAAGGCCTTCCAAAATTCGGAAGGCCTTTATTATTCAGTGAACATGGGTCTTGTATCTGAACCCTGGGTACATCTCACGAATGTGGGTGTTATTTTTCCCGGAACTTTTTATACAGTTGTATTGCGAGCATCAGTAAAATGGAAAAAATTACCAATCCAGCCATTGCCCATGCCACACTCAGCAGTTGCTTAACTACTGCCAGCATAACAATAGTAAGCAGGAACAGGGTGGCAACTTCATTCCAAATTCTCAGTTGTTGGGATGTCCAGCGAAAGAACCTGATTTGCTGTTGCCTAAAAATTGCATGAAGGCTAAAGTGGTAAATGTACAAACCTGCTACAAAAAAAAGTTTGACGATCAGCCATCCAGGCATGCTTCCATATAGCTGCCACATCCAGATGCCAAATACAAGCGTCAGGACCGCAGATGGCCAGGTGATCCCATACCATAAACGTTTTTGCATGATGCTTAGTTGCGAGATCAATATTGTTCTCTCAGGTTCTGGTTTCAGGTGCGCCTCGGCAGTGTAAACAAAAAGACGTACTATATAGAACAGGCCACTGAACCAGGTAACTATGAAGATGATGTGCAAGGCCTTAATATAAAAGTACATGCTTAATGGACTTGGTTCTAAGCTCTTGATTTATTATCACAAGGCACTTTTTTTTTGACTTGAGGAATTCATAACTGTTCCGGTTACAGAATTATGTACCCAACTTGCGATTGCATTTACCCAGAGAGGATCGGTATTTAAACACGGGATCATGGTAAACGTTTCACCACCATTGTCTTTAAATATTTTTTGTCCCCTGTCCTTAATTTCTTCTAAAGTCTCCAGGCAATCACTGACGAATGCTGGACATACAACCAGCAAATTTTTAATGCCTTCAGAAGGCATCTCCTGCAAACGGATATCCGTAAATGGAGTCAGCCACCCTTTGCCTAAACGGGATTGAAACGATATCGAATATTTATTGGAAGGAATCTGTAATATCCTGGCTATTGATTGAGTGGTTCGGATCACCTGGTGTCGATAACATTTATCATGCGCGTCCGAATGCACATTGCAGCAATCGTTGGTTTGCAGGCAATGACAGCCTGTAACATCACTTTTCTTTACGTGGCGTTCAGGTATGCCATGGTAGCTGAATAAAAGATGATCGTATGGATTTTTTAAATAGGATTTTATTTTTTCGGAGAGTGCAATTAAATAGTAGGGATCATTATAAAAGGGTTTCACGAAGCTAAGGGCGAATGAATATTTTTTTGCCCTGTGTGCCTGTCGAACATGCTCTACTGCAGTTTCATAACTTGACATTGCATAATGGGGATACAATGGAACAGCTATTACCTGCTGCAAGGCGGGCTGTTTTTTGAGGAGGCTTTCAAAGGCTTCGGCGGGGGTGGGATTTCCATACCGCATGGCAATGGTCACAGGCATATCAACTTCCGCTTGCAGCGCCAGCTCTAGATTTTTAGTCATCGCCACCAGGGGTGATCCTTCACTGGTCCAAATGGTCTTATAAGCTTCGGCTGATTTAGGCGCCCTGAACGGAACAATGATCCCTTTTACCAGTAAAGCCCTCAGCAGCCATGGTTTGTCAATAACCCGGGGATCCATTAAAAATTCATCAAGGTATTTTCTAACATCAGGAACACTGGTTGAATCAGGTGAACCAAGGTTCATCAATAAAATACCTTTCTTTGTACCTTGTGTCATGCGAAAAATATTTGCAATGTATACCCGCAAAAAATAATAATTCTCCCTTTTAAAGAATATATTTTTTATCAGGTGATTATGACCTAACAATGACTTTTGCGCATTCACATCAAAATATTTTTACACTTCGAATCAATCAATGCTAAACTCTTACCACAACCTCAGTCGCTTTTGCATCGCGGGTATCAATTACCGGAAGAGTGACATTGGGGTACGCGGTAGCTTTTCACTTTCTCCAAAGCAATCCGAACAACTGTTAGAGGAAACTATCGAAAAAAAATTTGGTGGATGTTTTGTACTTTCTACATGTAACCGCACAGAAGTATATGGAATTTGTGATGATCCGGAAGAACTGAGAGACATGCTTTGTATCCATACCCATGGAACAAAAACTAATTTCAAAGAACACGGGTATATAAAAACGGGGATTGATGCAGCAGAACATTTGTTCAGGGTTGCTGCCGGCCTTGATTCACAGATCATCGGCGATTGCGAAATTTTGTCCCAGCTCAAACACGCGGCCAGGAGCGCAAAGCTCGTGGGCAGCCTGGACAGTTTCATGGAACGGATGATCAATTTTGCACTACAGGCTTCAAAAGAGATCAAAACTTCTACAAGCCTTAGTTCAGGCACTGTTTCTGTTGCCTATGCAGCCATCGAAATCATTAAAGAAAAAGTTTCAGTTACTTCCCGAAAGAAAATCCTGCTTGTCGGAACCGGGAAATTTGGTAACCACATCGCAAAGAATTTAAATAGCTACCTCCCGGAATATTCAATTTCATTCGCTAACCGCACCGATGAAAAGGCATTCAGGTTATCCGGAGAATACAATTCAGCATTTGTTCCCTATCATTTACTGGCCTCAGCTGCAGAAAACGCAGATATCATCATCGTGAGCTCGTCAGCTGAGAATTATCTCATCTCACCACTGTTTTTTACAACTTCCAAACCAAGGCTTATACTGGATCTATCCGTTCCCAGGAATGTTGACCCGGCAATAAAATTACTGGCCAATATTACCCTGATGAATGTGGATGAGATCTCGCACATCCTGGATAAAACCATTTCGCTTCGCCAGGCTGAAGTACCTGCAGCCATGCAGATCATTCAAGTGACCATACAGGAAATGATCAGCTGGTACCGGAATCAGGCCCACAATCCCCTGTTGCGCAAAGTAAAATCGCAATTGTATGAACTTAGAAATTTAAATGGAACCTGGGAAAACGAAGGGCAATCAATACACAAAACCGTAACTTCTCTCGCGATATCGCTGCGCGCTCAAAATAACAAAGGTTGCCAGTGCATCCATGCCTTAAGCAGCTACCTTCACACGAATTATGCAACCACCGGTTAAGATAGGGACCCGTGACAGTGAATTGGCAGTTTGGCAAGCTAGGCGGGTGCAATACCTTTTAAGCCAAAACGGAACTATGTCCGAACTGGTTTACATCAAAAGTGAAGGAGACCTGGATACAATCACTCCATTATATGAGTTGGGAGTGCAGGGAATTTTTACAAGGACACTTGATGCTGCGCTGCTCGGGCATCGCATTGATCTTGCGGTCCACTCTATGAAAGATGTTCCAACTACACTCGCTGCAGGTTTGGTACAGGCAGCAGTTTTAAAACGTGGTTCATCCAAAGACATCATCGTTTATAAAAAAAATGAGTTTGGTTTTTTAGAAGACCTTAAGGGTAAAGCCGTGATTGCCACAAGTAGTATCAGGCGTACAGGACAGTGGTTGCATCGCTATCATAACCATACCATTGAAAACCTGCGTGGAAATATAAATACAAGACTGAATAAATTGAATACACATCAATGGAATGGCGCAATTTTCGCAGCCGCAGGACTTGAGCGTATTGGACGTCGGCCTGAAAATTCTATGGATCTTGATTGGATGTTGCCTGCACCTGCACAGGGGGCAATTATGATCGTGTGCAGGAAAGATGATTTGGTTGTGCATGATAGTTGCAACCGGTGTAATGATTGGGAATCGGAGATGTGTACAAAGATTGAAAGAGACTTTCTTCATGCACTACAGGGAGGTTGCTCAACTCCTGTGAGTGCACTTGCAATCATCAAAGGTGACACAGTTGTATTTAAAGGAAATATTTGCAGCCCGGATGGGAAAGCTAAAATTGATATTGAAAAAGATTTTTCTTTGGCCGACCATGGCGGGGCTGGTGCAATTGTTGCAAAAGAGCTGTTACAAAAAAAAGGTGTTCATGAGATCATTGAATTGATAAAAGATGCAAGGCAACGCAGTTAAAATTCTAAGTACTCGTCCAGTCGATGAAAGGTCCAAACGTGATGCGCTTGACCAGGGTATTGTCATTGATGAACTTTCCTTTATCAAAACTGATATCAATCCTGATCAAAAAATTTGGCAGCGCATCGCGTCACTCTCAAATCAGCATATAACCGCGGTGTTTACAAGCATGACAGCGGTAGGCGCGATCAGCAAATATATTTTAGAAAAACCTTCCTGGGATGTATACTGTATTGGAACTACCACTGCAAGCCTGGCCGAAAAGTTATTTTCAGAAGAAAATATTCGGGGAACTGGCGAAAATGCACTTCAGTTGTCACGGGTGATCATTGAAGATGCCCCGTCAAATGTTGTTTTTTTTTGCGGGGATCAGCGGAGGAATGAGTTGCCGGAAGCATTGCACATCGCGGGGATTGAGGTTGAAGAACTGGTTGTGTATACAACTACCGGTACCCCGCAAACGCTTTTGCTTCCGTACGACGGCATTTTATTTTTTAGCCCCAGTGCCGCTGACAGTTTTTTTTCAGCAAATTGTATAGCTCCTGGCATCCCGCTTTTTGCCATTGGAACCACCACTGCGGCAGCCATCAGAAATTACACACAAAATGAAATCATCACAGCTGGGATAGCGGGTAAAAGCGGGTTGGTACAGCTTATGATTCATCATTTCCGTGAATTAAAAAACAATTAAATGCAGCATTTGAAGAACGATTTACTTTTAAAGGCATTGAGGCAGGAAAAGGTGGAAAGGCCACCCGTATGGATGATGCGACAAGCAGGGAGATATTTACCTTCATATATTGCCCTGAGGGAAAAATATGATTTCTTTACAAGGGTACAAACGCCGGAACTGGCATGTGAGATTACATTACAGCCTGTAAACCAAGTGGGTGTTGATGCTGCGATCATATTTTGTGACATCCTTGTAATTCCACAGGCCATGGGCGTGGAGGTGCTCATGGAGGAAGGAAAGGGTCCAAGCATCCCCTCGGTTATCAGTGACCAACATGACGTTGATGCACTTTTAACGGAAGGAGTTGAAGACAGTCTCCACTATGTAATGAAGGCATTATCATTGATTAAAATGGAATTGAACGGTGCGGTACCCCTGATCGGTTTTGCAGGGGCTCCATTTACGATCCTTTGTTATATGGTAGAGGGCAAAGGAAGTAAAACATGGGAAAAGGCAAAGCAATTTTGTTTTACACAGCCTGCAGTAGCTCACAGCTTATTGCAGAAGATCACCATCACTACGATCGCATATCTTAAAGCACAGGTACAAGCAGGAGCGGATGTACTTCAGATTTTTGACAGCTGGAGCGGCGTGTTGAGTCCTGCTGATTTTAAAATATTCTCACAACCCTATTTACTTCAGATTGTGAATGCACTGGAAAGCGAAGCCCCCGTTATTTTATTTGCGAAGGGAAGCTGGTACGCATTAAAAGATTTGAGCAACAGTGGGGCTGCTGCTCTGGGAATTGATTGGTGTATCTCTCCGCAATATGCAAGAGAACTCGCCGGGGATAAAACCCTGCAGGGCAATTTTGACCCGGCAAAATTAGTGTTGCCCATCCCGCAAATAAAGAAAGAAGTTCATGAAATGATCGATGGATTTGGAATGCAGAATTATATTGTCAACCTGGGGCATGGCATTACACCAAATATACCTGTTGATCACGCCCGGGCATTTGTTGAATCCGTAAAAGATTACCGGCAAAAGCAATGATAGAAGACATTAAATACTCAGTCATCGCAGAGAAGTTTCAGAAATATATACTGGAACTCCAGGAAACGATTTGCTCAGCAATTGAGGGTGTTGAAAAAAAAGAGAAATTTATGACCGACGTGTGGCTTCGGGAGGAAGGAGGGGGTGGAATTTCCAGGGTGATGGCAAACGGCGATATTTTTGAGAAGGCGGGAGTTAACTCCTCGAAAGTTTTTGGCACCTTGCCTATTTCAATGCAGGAAGCATTCCAGGTTACTGCCAATAAATTTTTGGCCACCGGTTTATCATTGGTGTTGCATCCCCGGAACCCCTTTGTGCCCACAGTTCATGCCAACTGGCGTTATTTCGAATTGTACGATGAGGATGGAAACATGGCTGACAGCTGGTTTGGAGGTGGTTCGGACCTGACTCCCTATTATTTATTTACCGAAGATGCCATCCACTTTCATACAACCTTTAAAAAATATATCGATCCTTTCGGAAAAGAACTCTACCCAGTATATAAAAAAAATTGTGATGAATATTTTGTGAACCGGCACCGCAATAATGAACGTCGTGGGATAGGAGGTGTTTTTTATGATTATCTTAAACCAAAAAATGAAGACGACGCCTACCGGTTATTATCGTTTCAACAGGCGGGTGGAAGTGCTTTCCTGGAAGCATACCTGCCGATTGTAGATCGTAGAAAAAAATTGAGTTACGGTGACGAAGAAAAAAAATGGCAGGAGATACGCAGGGGCCGCTATGTTGAGTTCAACCTGATACACGACCGGGGCACCCTGTTTGGCCTCAAAACAAATGGAAGAACTGAAAGCATTCTCATGAGTCTTCCGCCGACAGCAAGGTTTGAATATAATTATCGGCCATTGCCAGGCAGCGAGGAAGACAAGTTGTTACAGGTTTGCCTCCATCCCGAGAATTGGATCATAGAAAATTAATTATTATGTACCTACAAAGACGCGGCAGGATCCTCAGAGCCAACCCGGCTATACGAAGCCTGGTTGCAGAAACGCAGTTAACCCCCAACGATTTTATTGTACCCTTATTTGTTATCGAAGGAAAGGGTGAAAGGGAAGAGATCTCTTCGATGTCAAACTATTTCAGGGCAAGCGTTGACAACACGGTTAAGGAAGTAAAGGAATTATGGAAAATGGGTTTAAAAAGTGTTTTATTGTTCGTGAGATGCAAAGATGAGTGCAAGGACAATAAAGGAACTGAAGCACTGAATCCTGATGGCCTCATGCAACGTGCCATTCGCGAGATCAAAAGCGCATGTCCGGATATGGTTATCATGACTGATGTTGCACTGGATCCTTTTTCCTCGTATGGGCACGACGGCATTGTAGAAAATAATGAGATCGTCAATGATGGAACGGTTGAAGTACTTGCCCTGATGAGCGTAAGCCATGCACAGGCAGGTGCTGATTTTGTAGCACCGAGTGATATGATGGATGGGCGTGTAGGCGCTATTAGGAAAGCCCTGGAAGAAAATAATTTCACCAAGACAGGAATCATGGCATACAGCGCAAAATATGCTTCCTGCTTTTATGGACCTTTCAGGGATGCATTGGATTCGGCCCCCGGTTTTGGAGATAAAAAAACTTACCAGATGGATCCTTCAAATCGTATAGAAGCGGTCAGGGAAGTATTGATGGATATACAGGAAGGTGCAGATATTGTGATGGTGAAGCCCGCCATGGCCTACCTGGATATTATCCGGGAAGTGAAAAATATTTCGGAGGTGCCGGTAAGTGCCTACCATGTGAGTGGTGAATATGCGATGATCAAAGCAGCGGCAAAAATGGGGTGGCTCAACGAGGAGAAGGCAGTTATAGAATGCCTCACATCGATAAAAAGGGCCGGAGCCGACCTGATCGCCACCTATTTTGCAAAGGATGCTGTAAAACTTCTTTAACACGAATTTCTTTAACACGAATTACACGAATTAGGTCGAATTACACAAATTAATGGGTTTACGTAAGTATGATTTTTACAAGTAGCCAAAATCTTTTTGAAAGGGCACAAAGATCAATTCCGGGTGGAGTAAACTCACCGGTGCGTGCTTTTAAAAGTGTGGGGGGAACCCCCCTGTTTATTAAATCGGCAAAAGGAGCGTACCTGTTTGATGAGGATGGGAACAGGTACATCGATTTCATTAACTCATGGGGACCTATGATCCTTGGTCATGCATACGGCCCGGTTACCACGGCTATTCGTGAAAAAGTTTTGGATTCTACTTCTTTTGGGGCGCCAACACAACTTGAAGTTGAGATGGCCGAGCTCATCAAAAGCCTGGTTCCAAATATTGAACTTGTTCGCATGGTGAGCAGCGGCACTGAAGCCTGCATGAGTGCAGTGCGACTTGCACGCGGATATACGGGTAAAAACAAGATCATCAAATTTGAAGGTTGTTATCACGGTCACGCTGATGCTTTTCTTGTAAAAGGCGGAAGCGGAATGGCCACGCTGAATATTCAAACTGTTCCTGGCGTTACTGCCGGAAGTTCAATGGATACGCTGGTCGCGCCTTATAATGATCTGCAGGCAGTGACAGACCTGGTGCATCAAAACCAAGGATTGGTGGCAGCAATTATTATTGAGCCGGTAGCAGGCAACATGGGATGTATTCTTCCAAAGCAAGGGTTTCTTGAAGGATTGAGAATGCTTTGTGATGAACAGCAAATCGTCCTGATATTTGATGAGGTGATGACAGGTTTCCGGCTAAGCGCAGGAGGCGCCCAGGAAACGTTAGGGGTAAATGCCGATCTCGTTACTTTTGGAAAAGTGATCGGGGGAGGAATGCCGGTGGGAGCTTTCGGAGGAAAAAAAGAAATCATGGAGATGGTTTCACCATTAGGCCATGTTTACCAGGCAGGCACTTTGAGCGGTAATCCCATTGCAATGGCCGCAGGCTTTACCATGCTGAAAACTTTAAAAGAAAACCCCGGAATCTATAAAGAACTTGATGAAAAATGTAAATACCTGGAGGTTAACCTGCAAAGGGTTTTTGATCAAAAGAAGATGGCGCACCGGATCAATCGAATAGGTAGCATGATAAGCCTCCATTTCTGTGATTTTAATGTCATCAACTTTGAGACGGCCTCTGCAACAGATATCGCCTTATTCAGTAAATTTTTTCATCACATGCTGGAGAATGGCATTTATCTGCCCCCATCTGCGTATGAGACCTGGTTTCTCAGCCTTGCACTGAGTGACGACGATCTGAAATATACCATAAGCGCAGCGGAAAAATTTCTTGATAAATAGACGGCTATAAAAGTAAAAGCCTCCCCGGATATCCGGCCGGGAAGGCTTTTTTGTGCTTATGAAATCCTAAAAAGATTTTTAAAAATTGGACGGAGATATAACTATCTCCGTCCTGCCCTAATAAAACCCTAAACCAGCAAAAAATTTCTGATATTTATCTATCCACACTCACTTTTCAAACGTGTTGCAAGCGCTTTTAGAACAATCAGTGTTTTTCATTAGCAACGGCCAGAGTATTGAGGAATAATTCATCAATACTGAGAAATGTTAGCAATAAGGAAAGACCAATATGATGCCAATCTTAAAAACTGTGGAAAACTTCTAATAGAGGCCTAGCAATCAAACAGTTAGGTCTGTCCACTGTCGAAGGTCAACGGTCCGCAGCAGAATACAAACTCGGAAGAAACTAATTGTATTTCAGTCATCCAATTAATGGGATTTTCTCTTAAATACAATGATTAGAAATAATTCATCAGGCTCTGCATTTTTACTGTTGATAGTAGACAGTGGACTGTGAACTATTTAGTTAACTTTGCATCCTTTTTTATATCATGGAACCCATATACAAAGAATACAATCAACTGGACCTTCCTTCAATTGCCGATGAACTGCTTTCAACGTGGAAAGATGAACGAACTTTTGAGAAAAGTGTTGAGATGAGGGAAGGCAGCAAACCCTTTGTTTTTTATGAAGGCCCACCAAGCGCGAATGGTTTACCCGGTATTCACCACGTTATATCCAGAACGCTTAAAGATCTTGTATGCCGCTACAAAACTATGCAGGGCTTCCAGGTAAAACGCAAAGGTGGCTGGGATACACATGGATTACCGGTAGAATTGGGTGTTGAAAAACTTTTGGGCATCACCAAAGAAGATATCGGAACTAAAATATCGGTAGAAGACTACAATGCAACCTGCAGGAGGGAAGTGTTGAAATTTAAAGATCAATGGGATGACCTCACGATGAAAATGGGTTATTGGGTTGATCTTGAGCATCCTTATGTAACGTTTGAAAACAATTACATTGAAACGTTATGGTGGTGCTTAAAGGAATTGTACAACAAGAAATTGTTATATGAGGACATCAGTATACAGCCCTATTCACCCGCAGCCGGAACAGGCCTCAGTTCTCATGAATTGAACCAGCCAGGTACGTACAAAGACGTAAAAGATACCAGTATAGTGGCGATGTTTAAAATGATCAGGAACCAAACATCTGAATTTATTTTTGATAAAGTAGATGTAAATGAAGGGAATTTATACGGGATCTTCCTATTGGCATGGACTACCACTCCCTGGACGCTCCCCTCCAATGTCGGTCTAACTGTTGGTCCTGAGATTGAATATTCATTGGTAAAAACATTCAATCCCTATACCCACCTTTCCTGTTATGTGATCCTTGCATCGCCGCTTGTTCACAAATACTTCAGGCACGATGCTGAAAATGCCAACTTTGAAGAATACAATCAACATGAAAAAAATATTCCATGGAAAATCATAAGGCGGTTGAGTGGAAAATCATTAGAAGGCATTAAATACGAGCAATTGCTTCCTTCTACTGCCAATTCAATTGAAAAGATAAAGCAGGAAACTCCCAATGCAAATCCTTTCAAAGTGATCCTGGGTGATTTTGTAACTACTGAAGATGGAACCGGGATTGTACATACTGCACCTGCGTTTGGTGCTGATGACTTTAAAGCGGGTAAAAAAAATGACCTGGGAATACTCATCCTGGTAGACCGGGAAGGAAAGTTCACTGAAGGTGTTGGTGAGTTCAGTGGAAGATTCGTGAAAAATTACAAGGACGACCCTCACTATGTGGATGTAAATGTTGACATTTCTGTAAAATTAAAAAAGGAAGGCAGGGCTTTTAAAATTGAAAAGTACGAACACACTTATCCCCATTGCTGGAGGACAGATA
>JBDUCQ010000153.1:0-6211 GCA_040003385.1 Ginsengibacter sp.
CAAAACGCTTGTAAATATTTTCAGCAGGTTCTACCTCGTCAATAGATATGGAAGGACTGTTGTGCCTGAATCTGAATAAACTCCTGAGCGTTGCGGCCTTCTCGCTTTGATCATTGACCAGCTTTGAATATTTTTTAAAAGTATTGTAGTCTTTCAACCTGGTTGCATATTGCAACAGATGAATTGTCTGCGGGTTGAACAGGTGAAACTCGCCTTTTCTTTTCCACTGGTAGATCCCTCCTTCTGTAAGCCTGTCAACAGGAATATTTCTCTTATTAAATGAGAAAAAATGTTTCGACAAGGTTTCTTTTGCAATTTCATCAAGCCCCATTCCCTCGATCCGGGATGTAACTCCCGTGAAATATTTATCTACCACTGAACTATTCAGGCCGATGATTTCAAAAATCTGTGCACCCTGGTATGATTGTAAAGTGGAAATGCCCATTTTTGAGAAAACCTTTAGCAATCCATCGTTCACGGCCTTGATGTAATTTTTCTTTAATATGCTTACATCCAACCCGGTTTGTAATTTGCCGGTCAGCTTCATATCACGGATGGTAGAAAGTGCCAGGTAAGGATTGATTGCAGTTGCACCAAAACCTATGAGGCATGCAAAATGATGCACTTCCCAAACATCACCTGCTTCAATCACCAGCCCTACCTGTCCGCGCAATCCTTTCCTGATCAAATGGTGGTGCACTGCAGCAGTTGCCAGCAATGATGGTATTGGTGCGTGATCAGAATCAATCGCCCTGTCTGACAAGATCAGCACTTCAAAACCATCATCCACCGCATCCACCGCATACCTGCAAAGGCGGTCAATTCCTTTTTGCAGTGACCCTGGTTTTCCGTCTGCGATAAAATAACATTGCAGGGTATGCGCCTGGAAAACACCGGTATCAATACTTCTAATCTTTTCAAGCTCACGGTTCGAAAGGACAGGATGCTTTAGTGCTACACTGTGACAAGCCAAAGGATCTTCTTCAAGAAGGCTCCCGTTATTGCCAACAAATGTTGCGAGCGACATAACAAGCCTTTCACGTATAGGGTCAATCGGCGGATTTGTTACCTGTGCAAAAAGCTGTTTGAAATAACTGCTCAGATGCTGTGGCTGATCGCTCAGTACTGCAAGCGGTACATCATTGCCCATAGAGCCTACGGGTTCTTTACCCGCAATGGCCATCGGCGTGATCAGCGTTTCAAGGTCTTCTGTTGTATATCCAAAAACTTTCTGGTATTTAAAAACTTCTTCATGTTCCAGGTGAGTGAACATTACACGGGGTTCCGGCAATTCTTCCAGCCTTATCTTGTATTTATTCAGCCATTGATTATATGGTTTCTGACCACAAATTCTATTTTTAATTTCTTCGTCACTGATAATCCTGCCTTCTTCGAGGTCAACAACAAACATTTTACCCGGTTGAAGCCGCCCTTTTTCCCGGATGAGCTCCGGTTTCACGGGAAGTACACCGGTTTCGGATGCCATGATCACCCTGTCGTCGGTTGTGATGCAATACCTGGAGGGTCTTAAACCATTCCTGTCGAGGGTGGCACCGATTATTTTTCCATCTGTGAAAGATATGGAAGCCGGGCCATCCCAGGGTTCCATGAATGAAGCATGAAATTCATAAAATGCTTTCTTCACAGGGTCCATCTGTTCATTGCCATCCCATGCCTCAGGTATAAGCATCATCATCACATGAGGCAATGACCGTCCGCACAATGTCAATAATTCGATCATATTGTCGAGGCTTGCTGAATCAGACTGCCCTTCTTCAACCACGGGCAGCAGCATATCCATTTCTTCTTTCGTGAAATATTGTGAAACAAAGCATTTTTCACTGGTTCGAAGCCAGTTTAAATTTCCCTGCAACGTGTTGATCTCGCCATTGTGTGCAATGTATCGGAATGGCTGTGCCAGCTTCCATGAAGGAAAAGTATTGGTTGCAAATCTCGAATGGATCAAACCAAATGCTGAAACAATTCTTTTATTGCTGAGGTCGGGAAAATAAGTGCGTAGCTGCAGGCTGGTAAGTTGTCCCTTGTAGATAACTGTTTTATATGAAAGCGAGGCCACATAAAATCCTATCGCATCCTTTCTTACAGTATTGTTTATAGTCTGAGCTGCATAATTCCTTAGCACAAAAAGCTTACGTTCAAAATCATCAGGCCGTGTGATATGATCCGGGCAAGCGATGAAAACATGTTCTATTTCAGGCTCTACAGAAAGGGCCGTTGGACCTATGTCATCGGTGTTCACGGGAACTTTACGATAACCCATGATTTCCAATCCCAGCTTTTCAGCAGACCGGTTAAAAATGTCACGGCATTCCTCTCTCAACCTGATTTCTTTAGGGAAAAATAAAACTCCGACAGCATACCTGCCATAGGGTGGTAAATGTATGCCCAGCTTCAGGCATTCATCAAAGAAAAATTCGTGTGGGGTCTGTATCAGAATTCCTGCACCATCACCTGTATTGTTTTCACATCCGCAGGCTCCCCTGTGTTCCATATTTTCCAGGATGGTGAGGGCATCCGACACCACCTGGTGACTTTTGTTGCTTTTGAAATTGGCAACAAACCCGATCCCGCATGAGTCGTGTTCAAATTGTGGACTGTATAATCCTTTACCTGCCATATCATTTTTTTTAAACCCTGATGCGGCTAATATTAATTAAATAAAATGCTACCGGAAAAAGTATTCATTAAAAGTTAGTAAGCATTTATTCACAAAAAATAACCGTGTAATACGAAACCCTGTCATCTTAATCAAAAACGTGAAGGGCATCCTTCCGAAATTATCTTTTATCGGCTGTGATAAAAAATAAAATATAAGCAGACTTTACAGTCAGCAACAATAAAGTTTTCTATTGAAACACAGTATGGTAAAGGGTTTCAGGAAAAAATTAATACTATGCCCAAAGCAGGCGTAGGATTAGTTGTTTCGATTGTGTATATCATACAAATTATAGGAAGGGAACAAATGATTTGCCCCAATATCAAAATGCACCTCTGTTGGGTTGGTCATCATGAAGTAAAATTTTTAAAACCCAACACCAGCAATGATTTCAACGTTCCGGATGGATTTTTAAGATACTGTTTGCATTAAAAACATGATTTGCCTGCCCTATTTATCCGATCTATTTTTACACCAGCAAAAAGATCAGCGCTAAAAAAAATACAACGGTTTGCCTCCCGTTTTACTGATCACCTTTTTTGTTATTTCCCGATTGTTTCCATGTGTTGAGCAGGTCTGGCTAAATGCCCGATCAAATAACGTGTTGATTGTTGTTGTGAAAAGGGACTGAAAACACATTTTTTAACTATTAAATTTATTTTATGCAAAAAGTAATGAACAACTCCGTAATCCTTGCCATGGCACTCATGGTAACCTTTACATTGGCTTCTGTACAAACCGAAGCTAAAAACAAACCTGAAGATTCCTTAAAAAGCAAAACTGAAAGCCCTGTAGAATTCAAATACATTGGCAAAATGAATAATCAACCTTTATTTCAGTTAAACTTTAATAATGTTGAATCGAGTGATTTCATCATCACGCTTACAGACCAAACAGGTGCTGTGATCTATGATGAAAAAATTTCAGGAAAAGATCTTTCCAGGAAATACATGCTGAACCTTGACGAAATTGATGCGTCTGAAGTAAAGTTTTTGATAAAAAACAAAACAAACAACAGCGCTACCAATTTTACTGTAAAAAGAAATTACAGCCTGGTTGATGTTTGGGCATTGAAATAATTGAATGGGTATAGCTGAAGGGCAATAGGCCAATATCCTCATCACATTCCTATTTAAACTATTTGTTAAGATTAAGCAATCGTTTAAGCCTCCTGTTTTCACAGGGGGCTTTTTTCATATACACCCGTATGTCTCCGCATTTTATTATTTTTTAAAAATTTTTCCTGATGATTTCATGGGCTTGTCCCGACTGGTGTTTACAGCAGACACTCATATATAAATACTTTCCCGAAAGACCGCGGTGTGACACCTAAGATTAAGCAATCGTTTAAACCTGCTGTTAATGGCGTAGCCATTTAAGCTCGGTAGAAAATTCTAAAACATTTTTACCATACCGCGTAGCGGTTATAGAAAAATTTACATTCTAACCCAGGATTAAACCACGAACTATAATCGCTACGCAATAACAATTTCTTAGGTTTAATTTTTTCTACCGAGCTTTAATGCCTACGGCATATAACTACTCCTTAAAAAATCTCCCTATTCGCATAATGGCTTAGCCATTTAAGATTGGTAGAAAATCCAAAAACATATTTATTATATCGCGTAGCGGCAATAGAATTAATCTTATTTCACAGGGGGTTTTTTTCATATACACCCATATGTGTCCGCATTTTATTATTTTTTAAAAATTTTTCCCTGATGATTTCACTCATTGGCCTACTCTTCACTTTACTTTCGATCCAGGATATGATATCCAGGTAGGCGAACGCCCTTGTCTCAAACCGGCTCCTGGCCAATATTTTAACCTTTTCTAAAAAGTTTTCCTGCAGACTTTTTAATTTATTTCCACCCAGGTAAAGAGAGGATCTCAAAAATTTAAACATCTCCTCTTCAACCTGTGTCAGGTTTTCTTTCTTGGCCATGAACCGCGAAACTGATTTGGTCAATGATTCCATCAGTTCAAAATTGCCAAGCTCGTAATGAGCCATCAGGTGCAGCAGCCTCGCGTAGCATTGCAGGTCATTCCTGATCTCAACTTTATCATTGATGATCTTGTGCAGGTAATCGATACACGTAGAGTAATCACCGCTTCCAAAATACAACGTGGCTATTTTATAATTGATCACCAGGATCCTGTGCTCGTCAAGAAAGGGTGCATATTCATCCAGCTTTCCCAGGATGTGGGGTACTTCAAGAATGCCTTTCGCGAATGTCCCCAACATCGAATGCCGGTTGATTTTAGAGCTTACGATATAAACAAAGGCATGGATCCTGAAATTTTCATGTTGCTGCACCCTGTCTGTTTTTGCAAAATTTTCGAATAGAAGAAGGGTACTGTCAAATTTTGGATAATTGCGAAGGTCATAATGTGCATTCAGAAGGTTATGCAATCCCTTGATATAATGGCCGGTTTCAACCCGGATCATCAGCGGCTGCTGCTCAAAAATGTTGATCCATTTTTGTGAATAGCGATAATACATGAGAAAGTCGCGCCGGATAAAAGCATACCAGGTATAGCTTTGATAAAGGTATAATCTTTCATAAAATCCTAATTGCTTCACTGCGTCGGCCGGTAAATTCTTTTTCATGAATTCAGTCAGGTTGCGCTCATCATTTTCATTGCGCGCATGGCCGTTTAAAATATACCAGCTGTATAACCGCATGGAAAGGTTCGACAACCTTGTCACCATATCGATCCTGCTGCTCACCTCCAATGATTCTACCGAAAGCTCGTGGGCCCTGCTTTCCATGTCCCTGGTAATGTGCAAGGTCTCAATTCTCTTCTCAAGCGAAATGACCTGTATGAGGAAGTTGAATTTCTGATTCGTGGTGGCTGTCTCCTTTACCCTGTCCAGTATCTTGAGGCTTTGGGCAAACAATCCTTTCTTATAGAGAATATGAGCATAATCAAATTGTTCATTTAATTGCAGGTCGATGCTGTCGGCACTTTTTAGCAGCCTCAGGCTCGCCAGCAGTTGCCTGTACAAGTGAACTTTGATGTTAGACAATTGTGGTTTCCTGATCGATGGCAATTTTTTTAAAAGGAGGCCCTCATCATACTCAGCCAGTTTATCAAGGGCATCAAAAAGTTCAATGATCTTGAGATTTTCATTGTGCGAACTTCTCTTTATGTATAGTTTGAAATTTCGTTTTTCCGATTTTTCCAGTGATGAAATCAGCTGGAACAACGGGTCGGTATATCTGTTGGACATCATTTAGAGATTATGGTGAAATACATGTTTGACAAGGGATACGCATAAAATTATCCGGTCTTAACATAATAAAATCATCATTAAGAAGTTTTTAATGGTAATATAACACATCCTACATTCGTTGCAGGATGTGTTACAAAACCAAAAGATCAGAAAAAAATATAACAATCAATCGCAGATCTGCATCTTGTGCAGCGCGTAAAAAATAAAGCTCCCGGAGCTGTTTTTTACAGATAAAGATTTTTCATATGGCAAGCAATCGTTAGGCTAATCCGTTTCTACGGATGGGCCTTTTTTTT
>JBDUCQ010000039.1:0-20811 GCA_040003385.1 Ginsengibacter sp.
ATTTACAGGTGATCATCAGGTCTTCTTTTTCTGTTACATCAAGCATTCCTATCAGTGGACCTGTTTTATCCGTAACATTGATGGTCTTAACACCCTTACCACCCCTGTTGGTGATCCTGTATTCATCTACGGCAGTTCTTTTTCCAAATCCTTTTCCGCTTACTACCAGGATGTTTGTTGAAGTATCCTCTTTATTTACACATACCATGCCAACCACTTCATCATTTTTTTCATCCACCTCTATCCCTGCAACTCCTATGGCCCCTCTTCCTGTTGGCCTTACTTTGTACTCTGGAAAACGAATGGCACGGCCGCTTTTCACAGCCATCATGATTTCTTTATTACCATCAGTAAGACAAGCCTGAATCAGCTGATCACCTTCATTGATCGTAATGGCAAGCACACCATTCTGCCGGGGTCTTGAAAAATTTTCAACCGTAGTTTTTTTAATGATACCCTGGCAGGTACAAAGTATGATGTAATGATTTTTAATGTATTCTTCATCCTGCAGGTCTTTAATATCAATGATGGCCCGCACCTTATCATCAGGGGGGATCTGTATGAGGTTTTGGATCGCCCTTCCTTTGCTTTGCTTATCGCCCCCGGTGATCTCGTAAACTTTTAGCCAGAAACACCTTCCCTTTTCTGTAAAAAACAACAAGGTGTGATGGGTAGACGCAACAAATAAATGTTCAATAAAATCTTCATTACGCGTGCTGCTGCCTTTTGCGCCCCTTCCTCCCCTTCGTTGCTGACGATATTCAGTGGCGGAAGTTCGTTTGATATACCCAAGGTGCGATATCGTTACCACTACATCTTCTTCTTCGATCAGGTCTTCCATCCGGATGTCATCATCCAGGTAAGTGATCTCTGTTTTCCGGGCATCGCCAAACTTTTGTTTGATATCTGCGAGCTCGTCCTTGATGATCCTGAAACGCAACCCTTCATCTGCAAGGATGCTTTTCAAATGTTCAATCAGCTTTAATACTTCGGCATGCTCTGCGCGGATCTTGTCGATCTCCATCCCGGTAAGCCTTTGCAAACGCATTTCAAGCACAGCCTTTGCCTGGAGATCCGACATCCCCTTAATCTCGCTGTCAAATTCTGATCCGATCCGTTTTACTTTTATCTCCGGCAACTCAAATAAATTCATCAGCTTATCTTTCGCAATTTCCGGGGTAGCTGAGTTCCGGATGAGTGAGATCACCTCATCCAGGTAATCCAATGCGATGATATATCCTTCTAGTATGTGGGCTCTTTCTTCTGCTTTTTTCAGTTCGTACCTTGTTCTTCTTGTAACTACCTCATGCCTGAAATCTACAAATTCTTTAATGAGCTCTTTTACATTTAAAATTTTCGGCCGGCCATTGATCAGCGCAACATTGTTGATCCCGAATGAAGTTTGCAGCTCGGTATGTTTAAAAAGATGGTTGATCACCACCTGTGCGATCACGTCTTTTTTCAGCTCGATCACGATACGTGTACCTTCCTTGTTGTTGCTTTCATTATTTACATCCGCAACGCCTTCTATGATTTTATCAGTAATCAGGTGTCCTATCTTTTCAGTGAGCGAATCACGGTTTACCTGGTAAGGCACTTCCGTGATAATAATTTTTTCGCGCCCGTTCTTTACGGTTTCAATGTTCACTTTTCCGCGTACCACCACTTTTCCGCGGCCGAAATGCATGCCTGCCCTCACCCCTTCATACCCGTATATAATTCCGCCTGTTGGAAAATCGGGTGCCTTGATGAATTTGATGAGCTCTTCAATGCTGATCTCCCTGTTATCAATGTATGCAACAATTGCGTCTACGGTTTCACTTAAATTATGGGGCAGCATGTTGGTAGCCATTCCAACAGCGATACCGCTGGATCCATTTACCAGCAACTGCGGAATGCGTGTAGGCAATACCGTTGGTTCTTTTGTGGTATCATCATAGTTGAACTGGAAATCAACCGTATCTTTTTCAAGATCTTCGAGCATGCTTTCTGCCAGCCTCTCCAACCTTACTTCTGTATACCGCATTGCTGCCGGGCGGTCCCCATCCTGACTGCCAAAATTACCCTGGCCATCAATGAGCGTATACCGCATGCTCCACTCCTGCGCCATTCGAACCATGGTATCATACACCGCAGTATCTCCATGAGGATGATATTTACCCAAAACATCACCCACGATACGGGCTGATTTTTTATATCCTTTGTTGTGTGTGACACCCATTTCATGCATGCCAAATAGAATACGCCTGTGAACCGGTTTCAACCCATCCCTGACATCTGGTAAGGCCCTTCCTACAATCACGCTCATCGAGTAATCGATGTAAGAGGATTTCATTTGTTCCTCGATATTCACAGGTGTGATCCTGCCTCTTGGAATGTCACTATTTATTAACTCATTACCTGTTGTTTCCATATGTATTTTCGTGGCTGCAAATATACCCAAAATGAGCGGTTAATTTGGTTTTAATTGCCTGTAAATCATCATTTTTTACACAATTATTCTAAACTTGTGGATAATGCCCTTTCATGGGTATTTTGGAGGCTACTTATGGGTTTTATTTCCTTTTTTTAAAGATGGAATCCTTTTCTTTGTTTGTTTAATCCTGAATTCTTGAATGAAAAAAATTTTGTTGTTTGGTGCCGGTAAATCTGCTTCGATCCTGATTGATTACCTCGTGGATGCCTCTGAAAAGAATGGCTGGGAATTTATAGTATGCGATGCTGATATTTCTGTGGCAAAATCCAAGATCGGGAAATCTGAAAATGTAAAAGCGGTTGCTGCTGATGTAACCAATGAAACAGAAAGACAAATACTGATCCGCGAGGCATCGATCGTAATTTCCTTATTGCCGCCTTCACTACATTTTTTGGTGGCAAAAGATTGCGTTCAATTCAATAAAAATTTATTGACAGCCTCCTATGTTGACGAACAAATAACGTCTTTGAAAAATGACATTGAAGAAAAGGGACTTTTGTTTTTGTGCGAGATGGGACTTGACCCGGGTATCGACCACATGAGCGCCATAAAAATGATCCATACCATAAAAAATAAAAATGGTCGTATACTTTCCTTTAAATCACATTGTGGCGGCCTGATCGCGCCTGAAAGTGATAACAATCCATGGCATTACAAGATCAGCTGGAATTCACGCAATATCGTGTTGGCGGGAAAAGACGGGGCCACTTACAGGAAAAAAAATAAAATCGTGCGGCTACCTTACCAGTCTGTTTTCAGGAACTGTAATGAAGTTAATATTCCCGGAACTGATACCATGGTCTGGTACCCGAACAGAGATTCGCTTCATTATATCAACATCTACGATCTAAATGATACTCCTACTTTTATACGCACTACCTTGCGCTACCCTGCATTTTGCCGTGGATGGAATAAGGTGGTAACAATCGGTCTGTCCTCTACAGATGATTACGACCAGATCAAAAATTGCAAAACATTTGATGAATGGTACCACGTAAAAATCAACCCTTTTACACAAAGCAACAAGGACTGGAACAATTATTTGCAGATGTACATCACTGATGTTTATAAAGGAGAATTCAGCGCGCAGGTGAATTTTCTAGAATTGAATCATAAAGAAAAACTCCCTGAAAATTTTACATGCTCTGCCGATATACTGCAGTTTGCTATGGAAAAAAATATGTCGCTCAGCAGGGAAGATCATGACATGATTGTGATGTATCACGAGATCGAATATGAAGTTACCGAACCCGCCGGGATACCCTCAAAACACGTGGTCAACAGCGCTCTCATCGTAAAAGGTGATGACCAGATAAAAACAGCCATGGCAAAAACTGTAGGGCTTCCCCTGGCCATAGCAACCAAGCTCATCCTCCAAAATAAAATTTTACTGAAAGGATTATTGATACCTACCCATCCGGAGATATATGAACCCGTATTGAAAGAGCTTGAAGAGCTTGGAATAAAATTCAATGAAACCACACAACCAGTTGTATGAAGAAATTCAGTTTTTCAATTCCGGAAGCGGTACTCGCACTCCAGGATGGTACAGATAAGCCATATGTAGTGATGATGGAAAATGGTTCAATGCGTGTCGAATATTTTGTTCCGGTTGTAAAGGATACACAGCAGCCCCACCTGCAGGACGAACTGTACGTGATCGCATCCGGGACGACCGAATTTGTTAGAGACAAAGAAGTAATTTCATGCAACACGGGAGATGTAATATTTGTTCCCGCTGGCATGGACCACCGGTTCATTTCCTTCTCTCAAGATTTTGCTGCGTGGGTAATATTCTATGGTGCTGAAGGCGGAGAATCATAACCCTTAAGATGAAATTAATATTTCACAAAGGTCACGGACACCATCCGTGGCAGGCTTTTCCATGAAGAAAATATTATCTGCAACGGTAACGAACGGGATTTTTTTATCAATGATATATTTAGGTGCAATTTGCGGTACATAGTTGATCAATCCTGCCGCAGGATACACTTGCAAAGAGGTTCCTACCAAAACGAAAATATCAGCCTGGCGCATGATCCTTTTGGCAACAGGGATCAAAGTTACCTGTTCGTCAAACCAAACTATATGAGGACGCAGCTGTCGGCCGTCCTCTGCCAGGTCTCCCACCCTGATCTCACCGCGTATATCAATTATTTTATTTTCCGCAAGTGCATCAGGAGATTCACTTCGCATTTTAAAAATTTCCCCATGCAAATGGATCACATTTGTAGAACCTGCTCTCTCATGAAGGTCATCAATATTTTGTGTAACGATCGTCACCTCGAAATAATTTTCCAGGCGTGCCAAACCAAGATGCGCCTCATTGGGAGATGCTGCCGCCACGTCCTGTCTTCTCTTATTATAAAAGTCAAGCACCATGGCAGGGTCTTTTTTCCATCCCGCAGGTGAAGCAACTTCATACACATCATAGCCCATCCATAATCCATCGCTGTCGCGAAAAGTTTGTAAACCACTTTCTGCGCTGATGCCGGCACCCGTTAATACCACAAGGTGAGGCTTTGAAGAATGATTTTGCTCAAACATCGATTGAAAAATGAGGGAATGATTGCCTGGAAATAGTTGATAATTGCCGGGGCTACTCCCCTGCCATTTGCATGATTAAATCCCATTCCTTACCTGTTACAGGCTGCACAGATAGCCTGCCAATTCTAACAAGTGCCATGTTTGATAAATTTTTGTCGCTTTTTACTTGTACCAGGCTCACCGGCTTTTTTAATTTTTTCAGTGGTTTTAGTTCTACGGAAACCCATTTATCGTCGGATGTGGTTGGGTCCTGGTAAAATTCTTTGGAAACTTTCGCCACTCCCACAATTTCCATTCCTTCATTGCTGTGATAATATAGAACCAGGTCATTCTTTTTCATGGCCTTTAAATGCACCCTTGCAGCATAATTGCGTACACCATCCCAGCTGGTTTTTTTATCCTTTACAAGGTCGTCCCAGCCATAAACGCCAGGTTCGGATTTGACAAGCCAATAAGCCATGAATAAATTTTTGAGAGACTAAATTAAGAATTTCAGCAAGGATCAGGGAAAAATTTTGTCTAAGTAGAAAGGAATATAAATAAAAGACCCCCGGCGATTAAGCCGGGGGCTTGTAAATTTCATGAGGGAAATTAGTTTATAGACTTTGGTGATTGAACTGTTTCTGTTTGAGTAACCGGGGCAGGCATAACTTCTTTTTCCTGCATACCCGCATGGATTTCGTTCTTTACACTTTCTTTGGCGTCATTGAATTCCCTAACTCCCTTTCCAATTCCTCTCATCAGGTCGGGTATTTTTTTACCTCCAAAAAATAAAAGAACAACAAGGAGGATCAATATCCATTCAGAACCCCCCGGCATTGAAATTAGTAACATTGGTTTCAGAAAAATGCTTAACATTATTTAAAATTTTAGGTGATTAAAATTTGATTCAAATGAGTAACAATAATGATTGTACGTACGGTTTAAAATTGTACAGAGATTTATTCATTCTAACTTTTTGTTTCCTACTGCGGGTTTTAACATTTTAAAGTGATAACAACTCTTTTTCTAATTTTTCTTTTTCAACTTTTCTGGAAAGAAATATACTTACCTCATAAAGAATTACCAATGGTATTGTGACAATTGCCTGGCTGATCCAGTCAGGAGAAGGTGTGATCACCGCTGCTAATACCAGTATTACCACATAGGCATATTTTCGTGAATCTCTTAGCATTTTAGGATTCACGATGCCGATCTTTGAAAGTACATAAGCAATTACCGGTAGCTCAAATCCAAGACCACACCCGAGGATGATCGAGGTCAGTGTATCTATATAATCATCTATCGTTGGCAGGTAGGTAAAAACTCCTGAATTACCGAGTTTGTAGTTCGCAAGAAAATTAAAGGTAAATGGAGCCAATAAATAATATCCAAATGCTGCCCCTGCAAATAAGCAAACCGAGATCCATCCAACACTTCCCCTTGCATTTTTTATTTCCTTTGCAGACAAAGCTGGCTTGATGTATTTCCATATTTCCCAGAATATATATGGTAAAGTCAGGATAATACCGCCTGTGAAAGCAATGGAAATCGCTGATGAGAAAGGACCGCTGATGGTACTGCTCAGTAATGGGATGTTCACGGGTGGCATACAAAGAGAATTTCCCAGGTGTAACTTATGACCGAGGTTACACAGACCGCTGTATGTGATGAAATCGGTCCTGGCGGGAGCGTATACAATGTTATCAAATACCCAATCGATAAAAATGAAAACCACCACAGTGGCACATACCACGGCAATTGCTGAACGGATGAGATGCCATCGCAGCACTTCCAGGTGATCAAGAAAACTCATTTTAGCCTTATGCTCAACTTCACCTTTAAAACGCCTGATGAAATATCTTTTTTTTGCCGGGGTTTCCATACACTCAAAATTTTAAAACAGGTGACCCGGATAAAATTGCACCGGCACTTTTAATTACGCGAATGGCTATGTAAGTACATAGCCATTCGCAAGTTGTTTTTAATATTTAATTAAGCAAAGAAAGGAGTTACAATCGCAACAACCTGTTCTTTTGTAAGTGGCTCATCAAAAGCTTCAGATGCAGCTGATGCAGAAATTGCCTGTCCACCGATATTGGTGATGGTAACTCCGGCCTGAACTACATTTTCTTCTCCGTCGTAACTTGGCTGAACTGCGGGAGATCCAATACCACTCTGGTTCAAAGTGATCCACGGCTTAACAGTAACACCTGCGGGAATCAAGGCACCATTGGCCCTGCGCATTTGACGAACGTGTGCAGCATGCCTTGCTTCTACAGAGTGTATCTGGAGCGCAGCGGTCAGCACATCATTGTTTGAAATTAAATTCCCAGCCTGGCCTTTGTAAGCCCTTACTCCGGTATCCTCAAATGTTTGGGCTACTGCAAGCAATACACCATAGTCAGAAAATACTGTTGGAAAAGTACCTTTAGCAGTAAAGTCGAAGCTTGCTGCAGTAAATGAAACCGGGGTTCCACCTGATGCAGTGATTGCAGCTTTCAGAAAGGCTACGTGTTCACCTTCATGATCACGGATAACCGTAAGTGCAGTTGTTGCCGCACCGGTAGGTATAATACCTGAAGCAACAGCCTTGATATAGAAATTATATTCTATGTATTCAAGCGTCAAAGCAAAATTCAGTGTATCAATGATGATGTCTTTCGTATCAGTAGGTGATCCGTATGCTTTTTGGAACATAGATCCCAAAGCAAATGGCATTGAAGCCAATGCTACTTTGCCGGACATCCTTGCAAAATCTTTCATTACTTTTCTTCGTGTGTCAAGTTTTTGTAAGATCTCAGGATCCTTTTTTTCTATTTCAAAAATTATATTTTGTAAGTTCATAATGATAAAATTTAAGAGGTTGGTAAATTACTTGCGTTCAGTGTTTCTTTAATATACTTTCCGGCAATGGCCAACACCTCAGCAGGTGTGCGTGCGCCATCAAGTCCCATTGCATTTATAGCAGTATTATCTGCGAATGATCCGGGTGCGATCAGGTCACGTATCAGTGCAGCATGCCTTGCTTCAACTGAAACAATTTTGCCTGCAAGCGTAAGGTATGCTGGGTTTACAATCAATTTACCGGCACCGTTGTAAGCTGTAACACCAAGATCTTCAAATGCCTTTGCAGTTGCTAAAACACTGGTCCTGTCTGCAAAGTTCACAGAGCTGAAGTCAGGAGTTAACCCCTGGATAGCACTTGTTGACAATGCTGCTTTGAAAAATTCACGGTGTGCAACCTCATGATCCCTGATATCAGTAAGATAAGCAGATTCAACTGCTGTTATCCCTGAATAAGGTGAAGCTGCAACCATCACATAGAATGCAGCTTCAAGTTGCTCAAGTGCATACGCGTAATTTAAAATTCCGGTATCGCCACTCCCAAGATTAACCCCACCAGTTGTGGTAACAGCATCTTTTTTGCAAGAGGCCGCAGTTACCAGTAATGCAGAAGAAGCACCAACATAGCCAAGAAACCTTCTTCTTGACAATCCTGATTTATTTGCCTCTATCGGTTGCACCACATTTTTTGATTGATTTGTTAGCATAATAAAAGTTTTATTGAAAAATTAATTAATAATAAAATTCAGAGGTCATTTCTTAGGTAAGATTGGAGCCAGAATTTTTATCATCTACGAAGTAACAAGTCATATAGTTTTTTAGCCCATTTATAATAAATATTTGTTTTATATGAGACTCAAATACTTTAGTTGGCACACTTACGTTAAGGATAACCTGGAGGCATGGACCAAACTGATTGTTTGCAACATTCGTATCTTCATAATAAATTAAATTGAAAAATGAAACATAAAAAATTCCTGTTTCCGGCTCTCACCACTGTTATCCTTGTTACTGCCGGAATCTTATATGCCTCAGATCATGCTGATGCTCCGGCAGTAACCAATACCACCTCTGATATAACTGACCTTTATGTATTCGCGGGCCAGGATGCCAACAACCTTGTTTTGGTAGGAAATACGCAGGGGTTGCTGAGCCCGGGGTCAACAGCCGCCGCTAAATTTGATGAAAATACCCTGATCGAATTCAATATTGACAACACCAATGACAATATAGAAGACCTCGTGATACAGTGTAAATATGATGCTGCAACAAACACAATGAACATTTATGGCCCGGTAGCTCCCTCAGAAAAAGGAACACGAAGCAAACTCGAAGGAAATGTAACTGCATCCGTTGCTGTTACTGCGTATGGCTCCGCTCCTGCTATTGGAACTCAAAATGGGATCAAAGTTTTTGCCGGACCCAGGGATGACCCATTCTTTTTTGATCTTGACCAGTTTAAAAAAATCATTGCAAGTACGGCATCAGGATTCAACAACCCCGGGACAGACCATTTTGCAGGAACCAATGTAATGAGCGTAGTTGTTGAGTTACCAAAATCAATGTTGAACAGCAGTGGCAAACTAAATGTGTGGCTGGAAACCAAGAAGAAAATCTGATTTATTAAAACCTTAAAAACAAAAGAATGATCACTCCTGTAAAAATATTCTCCGTCATCATCACCTGCAGCCTCTTTGCAATTAGCTGTAAGAAATCAGATAAAAACAGCAATGCAGTCTATTACCAGCAGCAGGACCAGGCTGGAAGACCTGCACTCAATACAGTTTTTATCAGTGCGGCCAATAAGGACAAATTTAATGTTACACCTCCTTCTGAACAAAATGCGGCTTTCAGCAGTGAAATATCTGCAAAGCTGACCGCCTTTGGATTTACCACCAACATCCTGGAAATAACAAATGCTCAATTCACCAGTGTGCTAGCAACCGATGTATTAAACGTATCCACTACCGGGGAAACGGCATTTTATGATCCTACAACAAGCCCTGTTACTGCTTTAACCGGCAGAAGATTACAGGATGATGTGATTGACGTAGAACTTACCCTGATCTTTGGGGGAATCAATGGAAGTAGCAACCCTCAGCTAACCAGTGATCATGTTAATGGCAACGACAAACCTTTTCTTTCAAGTTTTCCTTACCTCGCTGCACCATTTTAAACAGGATATGAATACAGGATATGAATAAATGAAATGACCTGGGTTACTTTCTTTAATTCGGATCTGGAATTCAAATTCCTATTGCGTAAAAAGGTGAAAATCCTGTTTCGAAATTGCTGAATGAGGCATCAGTATATAGTTATACAAAACTTAAATTTGTACTTTTACGTAGGTCATCATAACACCCACCCAATTACTTCAACATCTCATGGTGTAGGCAAATGAAAAATGGACTGTTATACCTACTGCTTTTTACTTATTCTTCCAGCATATTAAAGCCTGTTCTACCCTATACATCAGATCTAATGGCCCACTTATTTTGGTATTCAGAACATATCGCAACTGTACATTGTGTAAATGGCAAGTATCACGTACACTACGAGGTGATGGATGCGGCCAGGAAAACCAGCTCTGAGAAAAGTAATCTGCCTAAAATGAAAAGTGCCAATGAGCATCTGGCTGCGATTGCAGATGATCCTCTTTTCGCATCTTATTTAATCAGTCAATTTTATAACTCATATTCATCGCCACCGGTCACTTCCTATACGAAAAGTGATTTTCCTCCTCCCAGGGTCTAAAATTTTTAAATATCTTAAGTGGAAGAAATTCCAGGCCTTGACATGCAGCTGATTGAATCCGGGCTGCATCACTTATGCGTATTCTCATTTTTGCATTTTTTTGTGCATTGATTTCAATGGCGTTTATGCTCATTATACCAAAATATTTTTTTTAAATTTTGACATGCAACTTTATAAAAAGGTTACCCTCTTGATTATTGCATTGATTTTTACTGTACAATTATTGAATGCACAAGTTTATATTAAAGGCATCGTAGTGGACGCGATAAGTCGCCAACCCCTTCAAAATGCTACTGTTTTAAATATTGAAGTCGCACAATCAAAGACAGTAACTGATCAATATGGAAATTTCTATTTAAAAGGAAATTCGGGTATTTCTACTTTACTGATTTCTTATATCGGTTACAGGGCAACAACGTTTTCAACAGAAGGAAAAGACCCGGTAAAGATTGAATTGCAACCTGACGTGGTTAACCTTAAAGATGTATTTGTTTTACAAAATAACATATTGTCAAAATTCAGCACACTGAGTAAAATAGACCTGGATCTAAAGCCTGTTCGTAATACCCAGGAGTTGTTACGGCTGGTACCCGGTTTGTTTATTGCCCAGCATGCAGGAGGTGGCAAAGCAGAACAGATATTTTTGCGAGGTTTTGATTGCGATCATGGTACAGATGTTCAGGTAAGCGTTGACGGAATGCCGGTGAATATGGTATCGCATGCGCACGGTCAGGGTTATGCTGATTCACACTTCATAATCCCGGAAACAATTAATAACATTGATTTTGGTGCCGGGCCTTATTATACACAACATGGAAATTTGAATACCGCAGGTTATGTGGCTTTTTCCACGTTTAATAATATTCCGAAAAGCCGGATTCAAATTGAAGGAGGACGTTTTAACACTTTCAGAACCCTGGCAATGCTGGACATATTAAAGAAAAATAAGGATAATCAAAGTGCATACATTGCAAGCGAGTTTTATTATACAGATGGTCCTACTGTAAATAAACAAAATTTTAACCGGTTTAATATTTTTGCCAAATATAATCTTGCCTTGCAACACCAAAATCAATTGACCCTATCCCTATCGGGTTTCAAAAGCATGTGGGATGCTTCAGGGCAGGTGCCATCAAGGGCAGTGGAGAGTGGCTTAATTGAAAGATTTGGTTCAATTGATCCTACAGAAGGCGGGCATACCGAAAGGTATAATGCAAAAATATTACTCAACCACAGTTTTAAGAATGGATCAACCTGGGAGAACCAGGCATATTATTCCAGAAATATTTTCAGCTTATTTTCCGACTTTACCTTTTACCTGGCAGATTCAATCAATGCGGATGAAATAAACCAGGCAGAAAAAAGAAATATATTCGGGTATTTATCATCTTTATCCATTGATCACCATTTCGCCCATTGGAGCCTCACCTCCAATTATGGTGCTGGTTTAAGATATGATGCTACAAATAATACCAAACTTTCCCACGTCACAAAACGGAGTTTTTTAGAATTTGTTAAGCTTGGCAACATCAAGGAATTCAATGGATTTGCGTATGTTCAGCAACAGGCAAACATCGGTAAATTGCTGGTAGACGCCGGGGTAAGAGTCGACCAGTTTGATTTTAATTATATTGATAAGTTAACAGCACAGCAAAGGCCCGGTAGATCAAAATCCATCATCAGTCCAAAGTTAAATATTCAATACACAATTAATTCTCAGATCCAGCTTTTCGCAAAAACAGGCAAGGGCTTTCATTCAAATGACACACGTGTGGTGATTGCAAATGAAGGAAGGGATATTTTGCCTGCTGCTTATGGTTCTGATATTGGTTTTATTGTGAAGCCAACAGACAGATTACTGGTTAACATTGCCGCATGGTATCTATACCTAAGCCAGGAATTTGTATATGTAGGAGATGATGGAAATATTGAACCTAGTGGTAAAACCCGCAGAGAAGGTATTGATATGATAGCCCGTTACCAGTTTTCAAAATATCTATTTGCAAATGTGAATGTCAATGTTACAAAACCGAGAGCCATTGGAGAAGAAAAAGGCCACGATTACATACCGTTGGCGCCATCTGCTACAAGCACCGGGGGGTTATTTTATAAAGTTAAAGAAGGTTTTAATGGAGGGCTTACTTACAGGTATATAAAAAGCCGCCCCGCAAATGAAGACAATTCGATTGTGGCAAAAGGATATTTCATCTTAGATGGATCATTTAATTATACAAAACCAAAATATGAAATTGGGATCG
Organism: Ginsengibacter sp.; assembly: GCA_040003385.1. Taxonomy (GTDB): domain Bacteria; phylum Bacteroidota; class Bacteroidia; order Chitinophagales; family Chitinophagaceae; genus Ginsengibacter. The sequence continues at coordinate 12,862 of JBDUCQ010000039.1, forward strand.
CCATTGAAAATATGTTCAATACCGAATGGAATGAAGCACAGTTTGCCACTACATCACAATTACGTGGTGAGCCGTTCCCAGTTACTGAATTAAATTTTACTCCTGGAACTCCATTTTTTGCAAGACTGAAATTCGCCGTATTCTTTTAAAGCAAATTCTGACACATCATGAAAATATTTATAAATACTAAAAGTAGAATCCTGGTAAAAAGCTTCTTTTTTTTTATTATCATATTAATGATAAGCCAGCCAATCTTTGCTCACGTGGTTGTGGGTGAGCTTGATAAGATGAGTAAAACTGATGCAGCCTTTCTTTATTTGAAATTAGGATACGAGCACATCATCCCCCTGGGCTTTGATCATATTTTATTTGTGCTCAGCCTTTTTTTACTAAGCCCTAAATTAAAGCCACTGCTTTTCCAGGCCACTGCTTTTACGATCGCCCATTCGGTGACACTTGGTTTGGTAATGTACCATGTGATCACACCCCCATCTAAAATTGTTGAACCCGTCATTGCACTTTCGATCATGTACGTGGCGCTCGAAAATATCTTTTCTCCCAGGCTTAAAACATCAAGGATAGGAATTGTGTTTTTATTCGGTCTTGTTCATGGAATGGGTTTTGCAAATGCCCTGGGGCAATTGGGCCTGCCGCAAAATTCTTATTTATCTTCTTTGATCATGTTCAATGTAGGAGTTGAACTTGGACAAATCACCGTGATCCTGCTTGCATTCTTTTTATTGGGAAAATGGTTTGGAGAGAAACCATATTACAGGAAAACAATTGTGATCCCTCTTTCAATATTGATTGCCTGTATTGCTGCTTTCTGGACTGTGCAGCGTTTATTCTTCTAAATATTTTTCAATCTCTTTTACTTTAACCGGGCTGAGATCATATTTACTCTTATAGGCGGCTTTAAAAAATTCATGTGCATTGTATCCTTTATGAAGTCCTTGCATCATCTTCCCCATATAGTACAACTCCAGTCCTTCCAGTGGCTTACCAGATACATACTTTTCAAAATCCTGGTAGGCATCTTCAATCCTGTTATTGATATATAATGTCCATACATGCCAGGCATAAGTTTGAGGTGTTGCCCTGTTGTCCAGCTCTTTTAATGCAACGATCTCCGCTTTTAACGGTTCGTTCAAAATGCTTGTGTACAATTCTATCAAATATTTATTATACATATTTCCATACACCGAATCTGTTGCCTGTTGAATAAATTCAGCCGCATATTTTTTTGCCGAGGTGTGATCACCTCCTGATTCGGCGGTTTGAACGATCCTGAAAAGAGGATCTGGTAATTTAGTTTTTGATTTCACAAATTCAAAAATCCGGGTGGCCGCTGAATCATCATGGTCATGTACAAGCGCTATCCACCCGAGACCCATGATGCTATGAAAATCTGCGGAATTCAGCTGAATACATTGTACATAGAAGTCGTAGGCTTTTTTTATTTTACCATCATGCATATAAAGGTCTGCAGTATTTGCTAAAGCAATCTGCTTTAAAGAAACATTGGTCCCTGCGAGCTTCGATGCCCGCAGCATGGCGGCAATTGAAGAATCTACATCACCGCGATAATGTGCAAGTTTTGATTTTCGGAAATAATAAGAATAATCGTTTGTTGAACGGATCTTCGACAATTCCAACGAAGCCTGGTCGTACCGGCCTGATTCAAAATCTATATCAAAAGAATACATAAGAGATTCATAGGTTTTTAAACCGATCATTTTTGCCGCTGTGAGCAGGGAATCCGCCTCATGAAACCTGTGTTGTGTGATCGCATGCATCGCAAGTGTTGCTACAGGCCCGGATTCTTTATGGTTGTACACCTGGTCTACATTTCGCAGGATGCTGTCCGACATTTGCAGGAAATGAATATCTCCCGTTAAAAGAAAACGGCTTGCCAAAGCGCCGGCATATTTTGATTCATTGACATAACCGGGGTTAGAGGGATCAATTCTCTTTTCCCAGAATTCTGCTTCCTCTTCATTCAATTTTAACGCCCGATTTGTATAATGAGATATAAGGCTGTCGACGAACATTGTGTCAACAATTATCTTTTTATCTCCATTGCAGGATGCAAGCAGCAGGATGAAGAGCGAGATGGTGAATGGTGTGTTGTGAATGGTGAATGGTGTGTTGTGAATTGTGAATGGTGAATTGTGAATAATTAATAATTAATAATGAATGATTCAATGCCTGATGGCTAATGGCTCAAGACTCAAGACTCTATTCCCCCCATCCACTTACCAAAACATCCGCAATGTGCATGGTTTTGATCGGCAGTTTTTTCCCTTTGATATACCCGTCAAGGTGTAATAAACAACTTGAATCTGTGGAGATGATATATTCCGCGCCGGTTGCCAGGGCATGGTTCACTTTCTGGTCGGCCATTGCGATGGAGATCGCTTCAAACTTCACTGCAAACGTCCCACCAAAGCCACAGCAGGTTTCATTGTCAACCATTTCTACCATTTCAAGACCTTTTACGTTTTCCAGCAGTTTACGCGGGCCTTCTTTGATGTTACATTCCCTGAGGGCTGCGCAGCTGTCGTGGTACGTTGCTTTCGCATCCATCCGGGCACCATAGTCATATATCTTCAGAACATCAGTTAAAAAAGAAGAAAATTCAAAGATCCTTTTTCCGATCTCTTTCATTTTATTGTGTGAAGAAGAATTGTCAAAAAGTTTGCTGTAATAATTTTTTACAAATCCCACACAGGATGCACTTGGCGCCACGATGTAATCGGCGTTGTCAAAGTCTTTGATGAATTTGTTCGCAACCACCCTGGCCTCATCCCAAAAACCTGCATTGAAAGCGGGCTGGCCGCAACATGTTTGGTTTGTATTGTAAGAAACTTCACAGGTTGCTTTTTCCAGCACCCTTACCATGTTAAAGGCTGTTTCAGGATAAAGCTGGTCGATAAAACATGGAACAAATAACTGCACTCTCATTGGTCTTTCCCCCTGTCTTGAAATATTTCTATGATCATATTATTTCCCTGAATAAAATTCCTGTTGAAGCGTGATCATCTGTAATGCGCTCATGGCCGATTCCTCACCTTTGTTACCCAAACGCCCTCCTGTTCTGTCATCGGCCTGTTGCTGATTGTCAACCGTAAGCACGCCAAAGATCGTTGGAACGGGCAATGCAAGATTAAGCTGCATTACCCCGTCTGTCACAGCTTTGCATACATAATCAAAATGCGGGGTATCCCCGCGCAGCACGCAACCCAAAGCGATGAACGCTTTGGGCTTTTGTAATTTCGAGTTGTTCCAGAAACTGCTGATGGCAAAGGGAATTTCAAATGCACCGGGGACTGTAACGACCCTGTAATTTTTCATCTGGAAATGTTCGAACACCTTTATACAGCCTGCCTGCAGCTTATCAACAATGGCGCTGTTCCAGCGTGTGCGCACAATAATAATAAAGGCATCCTTTTGAAGAATGCCCGGATTGATATCAAATAAATTATCTTCAGTTATTGCCATCTTACCTTCATTGTCTTGAACATTATTCAGAAACTTCGCCAAGGCGTGCAAGATACCTGTCTATCGTAGACGCTTTTTCACTTAAAGGGTAATCTTCTTTTATTTTTTTATACAGTTCCACTGCCTCCTTACGTTTTCCAATCGCTTCGGCAAACAACCCGGCCCTGAATAAAAATTCTGAAGAAGTAAATTCATCCTTATCATTCACATTAGCAGCTTTTTTGTAATAATCGAGCGCATCATCATTCTTTTTTAATTCTGCGTATGCATCCCCCATCATACCATATGCCCTGGACTGCACCTGTGATGCATCGGACCCAAAATTTTTAAGGTGTTTGATCGCCTTGTCAAATTGTTTGAGGTACAGGTAAGTGGCCCCTGCATAATATTCGCAAAGATTGGCGGCATTTGTACTACTGTATTTACTGATGATTTTTAGAGCGCCGGCTGATGTGCCATCTCCATTGAGGCATCTTTCTGCCATTGCTGCCTTAACCGTATCATTGGGAGCAGTGCTAAACTCGTTGAAATATTTTTGAGCTACAAACACCAAATCATTTGCCTTTTCTTCCCTGGGCATTTTAAACATATACTTGTAAATCAACCAACCCGCTGCCAGGATAATGATGGCACTGCTGATGTAAATTACCGGCTTGCTGTAATTTGCCCAAAAGCCTTTTGCCCTAACGATGGCAGGGTGTTCGGCTTCGTGGTGAACTGTTTTCTTTTCCTCAACCTGTTTTGTTCTTTTTTCTATCATTGAGTATTTATTCTTAGTTCGTTAATTGCTGGTTTACTTTTCTAATCTGTGATGAAAGGGTAATCCTGTTGCGCATATACATCTTTATATACCTCGCTATCATCCGGGAATGGACTTTCTTCTGCAAATTGCACTGCTGCCTCCACTTCTGATTTTACCCGGTCTTCGATGGCTTTAATATCAGCTTCTCCAATTTTAAATTCTTTTTTTAATGTATTCAGGGTAGTTTCCAGCGGGTCTTTCAATTTGTATTCTTCCATTTCCTCTTTGGTCCGGTATTTCTGGGGATCACTCATGCTGTGTCCCTTATAGCGATAAGTTTTAATTTCCAACAAAGTAGGTCCTCCTTTTTCGCGCGCTCTTTTTACGGCTCTTGCAACTCCATCGTGCACATCTTCAGGACTCATACCGTTTACCCGGTCACCCGGCATTTCATAAGCATCAGCCAGTTTATAGATGTCAAGAACATTCGAGGTGCGGGCTACAGATGTGCCCATGGCGTAGTTGTTATTCTCACAAATGAAAACCACTGGTAATTTCCACAACATTGCCATATTAAATGTTTCATGTAATATTCCCTGTCTTGCAGCACCATCACCAAAAAAACATAAGACAGCGTTTTTAGTGTTTTTATATTGTTCGGCAAATGCCAGCCCGGCACCTGTTCCAATCTGGGCGCCCACAATCCCATGACCACCAAAGAACCTTTCCTTCACTCCAAAGAAGTGCATGCTACCTCCCTTTCCTTTACTGCAACCCGTAGCTTTTCCAAAAAGTTCGGCCAGGCATGATTTAGCACTTACACCTTTTGAAATTGCAAGCGCATGATCCCTGTATGCTGTTATAAAAATATCATCCGGTGTTGTAGCCGTCATACACCCTGCAGCAATGGCCTCCTGGCCAATATATAAATGACAAAAGCCACGTATTTTTTGCATCCCGTAGAGCTGTCCCACTTTTTCTTCAAAGCGGCGTAGTAACAGCATCAGTTCATACCAGTATAAGTAAGTTTCCTTAGAAAACTTTGTAGCCAAGTTATTTAATTTAGGCGGCAAAGATAAGGGGGAAAATGCAATTATGCTCAGCCCTGTATAAAGAGCCAATAGCAATGCTGCGACGAAATAAAATGGTTACCGCAAGTGGTTCAACCTTCATATTTGTATATTGCAATTTCATGCTGTATCTGAAAAAACTCAGTCTCGCCCAATTTAAAAATTACCCATCATCTGCTTTCTCTTTTAATGAAAGGATCATCGGAATTTGCGGCTTGAACGGCAAAGGGAAAACAAACCTGCTGGATGCCGTGAATTATTTGTGTTTTACTAAAAGCTATTTCACCAAATCAGATGCTCTCACTGTTCAGTTTGGAAGCGATGGTTTCAGGCTGGAAGGAGACTTTATTTGCGGTGGAGAAACGCATGAACAAAAAGTGGTTTGTATTTACAGGAACAGCAAAAAAGAATTGTACCTGAATGACTCCCCTTATGAAAAATTTTCAGCACATATCGGGAAATTTCCGTGTGTAATGATCGCTCCGGATGATGTGGAAATTATTACGGGCGGTAGTGAGGAAAGAAGAAAATTTATTGATACGGTTCTGAGCCAGATGGATCCCGGTTATCTCCAGCAACTGATTTTGTACAATAAAGTTTTACTGCAACGTAACAGTTTATTAAAAAGGTTTGCAGAACAAGGCAATGTGGACTGGAATTTACTGGAAGTGTTGGATACCCAACTGGTACAACCCGGGATACAGATCCATACAAGGCGAAATTCATTTACAGCCCAGCTGATACCCGTGGTGAGCAACTTTTATAAGGAGATCGCCGGCAATGATGAAATGGTTACCCTGAATTATGAAAGCCAGTTGAATGAAAATAATTTTAATGACCTACTGCATAAATGCCGTGAACGCGACCTGATATTGCAAAGAAGCAATACTGGCATTCACAAAGACGATCTTGGTATATTGATTGACGGGCGTATTTTTAAGAACATAGCTTCCCAGGGACAGCGCAAGAGCCTGCTATTTGCTTTAAAGCTGGCTGAATTTGAAATTTTAAAAAAGGCAAAATCTTTTGCTCCCCTACTGCTGCTCGATGATGTATTTGAAAAGCTTGATGATGACAGGATGAACAACCTGTTGCAATGGGTGTCAAAAAACAACGGCCAGGTTTTTATCACTGACACTCACCGGGAAAGGCTGGCTGCTTCGTTCAGGAATGGGGGCAATGCTATTCAAATCGTAGAATTGAGTTAAATTTGTTCCATGAGTGAAATTTCTTTGGGCGATGCTTTGAAAGAATTTTTAAGCCATAGCAAATTAAAAAACGGGATACAGGCATTGCAGGTTCATGATGCATGGGAAAAGATCATGGGAAAAACCATTTCTAAATACACGGATAAAATTGAGATCATCAATTCAACATTATTTATTTCCTCAACCGTCGCCCCGTTAAAAAACGAATTGATCTACCAGAAAGAAAAAATTATTGAGAGGGTAAATGAGGCCCTTGGGGAGAAGATCATTAAGGAGGTGGTGATCAGGTAAAAGTGCACTTAGGAATTAAGTTTTAGGAATTGCAAATTTTACCTAAACCTAACGCCTAAAAACCTAATACCTAATTCTCGGATCAATAACTCCATACAATACATCTGCAACGATGTTGATAAAAACAAAAATTACTGCCGATAACAGCACTGATCCCATTACCACGGGATAATCAAGTTTATCCAATGCGTCTACAGTAACCTTGCCTATCCCCTTCCACCCAAAAATATATTCCACAAAAAATGCGCCTGCCAGCAATTCTGCAAACCAGCCTGTAATTGCGGTTACGACCGGGTTCAGTGCATTTCTTAATCCATGCCTCATCACCACGCGGGATTTAGACAATCCTTTTGCATAGGCCGTCCTGATGTAATCCTGGTTCAACACGTCGAGCATTGCACTCCTTGTAAGTTGGGTGATGATAGCAAGAGGCCTGATGCCAAGGGTAATGGCAGGTAAAATTAAATTCTGAAGGGTCAGGTACCGCCGCCCTGTTATTTCATCAATGTCGAACCAGCTCCCGGTTAAATTCAGACCGGTATACCTGTGCAAAACAATCCCGAATAAATAGGCAATGATGATGGCCATAAAAAAAGAGGGTGCAGAGATCCCGATCACACTGGTGAAAACCGCGGTGGAATCCATCCAGGTTTTGTGTTTTACAGCAGCGATCACACCCAGGAAAATACCAATAACCGTAGCAAACAGCATGGCTGCCACCGCAAGCAATATTGTTCCCGGCAACGCTTCAGCCAGAACGTCTATTACGTCTTTTTTTGTTTGATAACTTCTCCTGAGGTAAGGAATTTTCAGCCCGATTTTATTTTCACCGCCAATAAAAATGCCTTTCAGTTTTTTTTCCTGAATGTTTGTTTTTGAATGAATGCAAACCGGAGAAACGTCATTCATATATAAAAAAAATTGTTTCCATTTGGGTTGATCGAGGTACAATTCTTTCCGGATATTGTCCATTGTCTTCTGATCACCCGTTTGTCCAACCACTAACCGGGCGGGATCTGCAAAACCCTGGAACATGAAAAATACAATGACCACCACACCAATCAAGACAAGTGCACCGTAGAAAAGTTTTTTTATGATGAAGGAAAACATGGTGAATGGTGAATGGTGAATGGTGAAT
>JBDUCQ010000154.1:0-6144 GCA_040003385.1 Ginsengibacter sp.
ACATCTTCGGGTTGTACAAAATCCCTTCCTTTAATGGCAGCATTTGCTTTGGCGGCACGAAGGATGGCCAGTGAGGCCCGTGGCGATGCCCCCAGGTACAGTGAAGGATTGTTCCTGGTTTCATTTACAATACGGGCAATAAATTCCAGCAGTTTAGGTTCAATGATCACAGAGTGAACAATCTGCCTGTAAGATGCTATTTCAGTTGCAGATAATATCTTAGCCACATTCTCCAGCAATATATTCTGCGTTTGTGTATGCTGGTTAGTAAGGATCGAGATCTCTTCCTCCAGTGACGGGTAGGTTACATCTATTTTGAAAAGGAACCTGTCCAGCTGCGCTTCCGGGAGCCGGTAAGTGCCTTCCTGCTCAATAGGATTTTGTGTAGCGAGCACTATGAAAGGAGAATTGAGTAGGTGCGTTACACCATCTATGGTTACCTGCCGTTCTTCCATGACCTCAAATAAAGCTGACTGGGTTTTGGCAGGTGCGCGGTTGATCTCATCGATTAGTACAATATTGCTGAAGATGGGTCCTTTTTTAAATTGAAATTCCCCGTCTTTTGGATTGAAGATACTGGTTCCCAATACGTCGCTTGGCATTAAATCCGGTGTGAATTGTATCCTGGTGAATTCAACATCAATAATTTTTGACAGCAACTTGGCAGTTAATGTTTTTGCTACACCGGGAACACCCTCGATCAGCATATGGCCATCACACAACAACCCGATGAGCAGCAGGTCTACCATTTTATGCTGTCCTACAATTACACGGCTGATCTCCCTGCGAATCTCATCAACAGCAGCATTTAATTCTAAAATATCAATGCGCTGTTCAAAAAATTTTTCTTCCATCAGATTACATTTTTATAAAAATTTTGCACCTGCCTGTTCAATGATAACAATTCCTGGTCCGAAATATTTTCCTGGCTTTGCACATTTGCAATGGTATCAAACAGATCCTGCACTGTTGACTGTTGTATCCCACTTTTGCGAGACAGTACGTTTACCAGCTCTTCATTGACCCTTTCTGTATTCACAAAGTATTTGTTCCTGATCTTTTCATAAAAGTAGGTGATCATTTTTTCAGCGATGTTTTTATTGTTCTTTTTTTCCAGGTACAACCTGCCCACGGTTTCTGTAAAAACTACGGTAGTGTTATGGTTAGGAATGGTTTCATGGATGATCCTTTGCTTTCTTTTTACATTGAATAAAATGAACAGCATGATTGTGAGGACCGATAAACAGAAAGCCCACAACAAGGGGGGATTTTTGTTGATCACATTAAATGAAGAAAACGCTGTCTTCCCGCTGCCACTGCTCTCCTGGTTACCTGGCCTCCCGTAGTATTTTGATTTATAATACTCATCCCAATATATATTTGCTGGCGCAGATCCCAGGTTGGACACTACTTCCTCAAAGTACCTGTAATTGCTCTTTGACAGCAGGAAATAATTACTGAAAGCCCGTGGGGCAGTATGAAGGAACAATTTTCCTTTTCCAATATCAAACAACATAAAGTTGGGGCGCGCCAACTCATCGAGTCCAAGGATACTGGACTCAGTAGAATCGTATTCAGACAATGAATTCAGAAATGGATAATAATAATAGGAAAAGTACTCACGCTCTTTCCCCGGGTGAATTATTTCCAGGTAAGTTTCTTTCATTTTCCCGGAAACCTCCGCAATGATTTCGCTGTCCCTCTCCACCCGGCAATTGAGCCTGTTCAACAATTCCACATCGATGTAATCGGCTGATATAAATAATTCGTTGCCTTCCTTAATATAAGCCAGCATGGCATCCGCTTCTAATTTACTGACGGCAAGATTCTTCGTGATGAGTACATAAAGCGCAGGACCATCAGCAGAATACTCCCTGATAACATTCCAGGATTCATCAAAAGGTTTCTGAATCGTTTCTACGTAGCGGCCGTTAAAAATATTTTTAAACTGGTGATAGGCAACAAAACTTCCAAATGGCTTTTTATCGTTTTTTTGAAAAGTTTCCTTTAGCGGGGGTAACTGGCGTTCCTGCCTGCCACAACCAAAAAGAAAGAGGAATGCAAAACAAACTGCCTGCCCACCAAATAAATTTTTAACTGCCATTCAGATCGTGTCCTGGAATTGTTTATAATTATTTTGGTATCGGCTGAAACGAATTGAATCTACTTCAAACCTGCCATACCAAATATATTCATAGTTCAAAGTTAAGGAGGCAAATGCGTCCTGATATTGTTTTCCCTTCAATTCTGTTATATAAAGCTGGTTGGTTTTCTCAGGTGAGTATTCAATTAAATTTTTGCTGTGCAGCAACTGTAAAGTTTGCAAGTACAAATAGCGTATTGCCAATCGGTAGTCTTTCCTGAATACGGCTTCATTGATCATGTTGTTAAAAGCAGAAAAATCGGTGATTAGCTCTTCCGGACCCGTTTCTTCTTTGAGACCCTGAGCACTGTTCCTTTTAAAAAATCCTTTCGCAAAAAATAGCCTGGACAGGATTACGGCAATAAAAAAAACTGCCAGGGCATCTAAAATAATTCTAACAAAAGGATTATTAAAAAAGCGACTGCCATCCGAATTGCCCCGGAATATTTTTCTGTCTGGCCGGCCGGGTTTTCTTCTTCCTTTCAGCTCATCACTGCTCAAGGTATCTACCGCCAGGTCTTTAGATTGGCGTAATAAACTATCCAGGTAATAGATGTATGCAAATTCCTTATCATTTTTGTAGTATGAAATGGTATCACCGTTGAGATTGAAAGAATTGATGCGGGACCGGTTGTTCCCCGGAGTGGAGTATCCTGGTAATGAGGAGGTACCTGAATCTTTTACCCGTGAAAGTTTAGCAGGTTGTCCCAACAGGATGGCAGGTAATAACATCGCCGCAATGATAGGCATGCCGGGCATCACGGGTTTATATCTCATTTGCAGGGAGTGGCTTTGTGATTTTTCCGTTGATTATTCGGATACCCTTCCTGTGCAGCCTGACAGGGTAAATGATAAAATACCAGGTGATAAAAAAAAGCGAACACGTTAGGATTAATATGCTTACAGGAATTGGCAGGCCAATGTTTGTAGTATCCCTGTCAAATGCATTGCTCATAAGATGTGTCACATAACTTTCAAAAAATGCCGCAATGATAAATATGGGCACCAGGCTTAAACATATTTTCATCGCATCCCGGGCTGATCTCAGGAAAGACCGTTTCCTGGTGTATGTACCGGGGAAAATAAACCCTGTACCAAGGATCAAACCGGCGCAGCTGGCAATTACAATAGCAGATATTTCCAGTGTTCCGTGGATCCAGATCACAAGAACTGATTGCCACCCCAACCCCTGTGCAAAAAAGATATATTGAAAACAGCCGAGCATCAATCCATTGTGCCACATCAGGTAAATTGTTCCAATTCCAAAAAGTATTCCCGAAATCACAGATTTGAATGCGACATTGATGTTATTATATGCAATATGGACAAACATGGAGAAAGGATTTGCATCTTTATAGATCCCGAAAGGATCTCCCCGCTGAATGCGGGCGATGGTTTCATCATAGTACCCCGGCTGTACCATGTTGTCAAAAAAATCTGAAGCAAAATCAGGGTCTGTAGCTGATGAAATTACACCGATCGACGCACATGCAATAAACAGGACAAGAGTAAAAAGGAATATTTTATGGTAGCGGCGGAATATCAAAGGCAATTCATAGCGCCAGAATTGTATGATCCTTGAATATTTTTCTTTTTTATTCTGGTATATGTTCTGATATATTCCTGCTGCGATCCCGTTGATCCATCGCGTAACCTTACTGTGCGGGTAAAATGTTTTTGCATAGGACAGGTCATCCAGCAGTGTAATAAAACGATCTGCCAGTTCATCAGGATTGTCAGTATCAGCTTGCTGATATTCATTCCATTTGTCCACATTTTTTTTAATGAACCTTGCTTCACGCATGGTATAAAATTAAGCAATTCGCAAGAGTGTTTTTTTATATTTAACAGCACCCTTGGATGAACAATTAACCCAAACAGGAATGCGACTGTTCAATTTTAATTGATAATTTGCCGAATGCCGATCATAGAGATAGCCACCCCTTTTAATATAGACCTGGAGTTCGAGATCGCGGATTTTCATAAGCGGCTTTTCGCGTATATGTTTGATTTTATATTGCTTCTCCTTTTTTTTATCAGCATGAAATATTTGTATTACGGAGGTTTTAACACCGGCCGGCAGTTGTTGCTAAGCCATGTAGGAATTGATATTCTTACCATTTCCCTGCCAATGCTGCTGTATTCGCTTGTATCAGAGGTGTTGATGCATGGACAGACACTTGGTAAAAAACTGATGGGTATCCGGGTTGTAAGCCTTGAAGGCGGTGAGCCAACACTCGGTCAGTATTTATTGAGATGGATGTTCAAGGCTTATGAATGGCCTTTTATGTTTGGTTATACTTTTTTTTCGCGTGAGAGCATTATTGTGTATGTACTCATTACCGGGTTCCTGGGCCTGATCGTAGTGGCGATCATTGCAGTCACAAAAAAAAGTCAGCGGATTGGAGACATCGCAGCCAATACAGTAGTCGTGAACACAAAATCCACATTGACGGTCAACGATACAGTTTTCATGGATATACAGCAGCCGGATTTTATTGTAAAATATCCGGAAGTGCTGAAATTAACCGACCGTGATATCAATACCATTAAAAATGTATTGAACCATTATTATAAAACGCGCAATGCGGTTACTTCACGGCGCGTTGCCAATAAGGTTCAGCAGGTACTTGCCATACAAACCGAACTCTTTTCCGTTGATTTTTTAGAAAAATTGCTGGCAGATTACAATTACCTCGTCACCAAAGAATGATTACCTGGTAGCAGCAATCACCAGGCTTACAATGAATACAGCCATATAGAATGAGAGAACAATAATTGTAACGATCCCATAAAATTTAAAAATCGATTTCAGGTTGAGAAAAGCAGAATCCAGGCTTTCCTGGTTGTTGTTATCCAGGGCATCCTGTATTTTGCCAGAAAACCTGAACAGGTTCAAACATGGAAAAAAAAATACAACCGCGAGGAAAATATAGATTCCGGTAACCAGCAGCGGGCTCAGGTAACTATAGCTCAACGAACCTGATCTCATGTATTTTGCCAGGAGAGGTCCCATAAAAAAACCCATAGTGGTAATGAGGCCTGAAAAAATAAATCCGATGATGGCGAGAAATTTACCCCACTTAGCAGCCACCGAAAGGTATTGCTGTGAGGCTGCGCTCAACTGCAGCTCATTGATCAAAAGATCATGTGTGGGTTCCGTATTCATAAGTTTTTTGCGCTTTCTTACCTGGTTAGTAGGCCCGTGCAAATAAGACCCTTTCTTTACTTGGATTACCGGTTAATATGCAGTTGCCTGATTCCTGCGGATTGTTCAATGGAATGCACCGGATCGTGGCTTTGGAAAGTTCTTTAATTTTATTTTCAGTTTCTGCAGTACCATCCCAGTGGGCAGAAATAAATCCTCCTTTTTCATCCAGTAAATTTTCAAATTCTTTCCAGCTATCCGCCGTTGTAATTTTTTGATCCCGGAACTTTTCGGCACGCGAATAAATGTTTCGCTGGATTTCGGTCAATAAAGCAAATATGGTATTGGCGAGGCCATCTGTACTCACAACTGTTTTTTCTTTAGTATCCCTTCTTGCAACTTCCACTACATTTTTTTCAAGATCGCGGGTACCAATTGCGATCCTTACCGGCACACCCTTCATTTCATATTCGGCAAATTTCCAGCCAGGCCTGTTGTTGTCATTGTCGTCGTATTTTACACGAATCCCAATGGCTTTAAATTGAGGTAGGAAATCTTTCACCTTCTCATCAATCTGTTTCTTCTGGTCTTCCCCTTTGTAAATCGGAACGATCACAACTTGTATGGGTGCAAGTTTTGGCGGGAGCACCAATCCTTCGTCATCGCTATGGGCCATTACTAAAGCGCCGATCAAACGGGTACTTACACCCCAGCTGCTGGCCCACACATAATCAAGCTTGTTTTGTTTGTCGGTGAACTGCACATCAAAAGCTTTTGCAAAATTCTGTCCCAGGAAATGAGAGGTGCCTGCCTGTAATGCTTTGCCGTCCTGCATCAGTGCTTCAATGCAATA
>JBDUCQ010000155.1:0-6075 GCA_040003385.1 Ginsengibacter sp.
GGTAGCTGCTGTATTGATGAAAAGATCATCATCACCGCTGGCGATGTGGTTGTGAGATGCAAATCCCTTGTGCCTGTAAAATAAGGTTTTCTTGTAACTGATGTTCCTGCCTACGCCCATGTAGGCCATGCCTGCACATGCATACGATAAGTACTGCAATGCAGTGTGAAAAGTTTCCCACCTGACCAGCTTATTTAAAAACCCCTCATTTTTTTTATGCGCTCCGTATCCCAGCACGATCTCAGTTTCCGTGCCGTATCCTGACTGCATTTTATGGATCCAGTTTTCACTTACCGGCACGCAGTCTGCATCGGTCAATAAAACAACTTCGTACTTTGCCGTTTTAATTCCAACAGTCAAAGGATATTTTTTCCCTGGGATAAACCTCGCTTCCTGTTTCAGTTCAACGATTTGTAATTGGCGGTAGGTTTTTTGAAATGCTTCGAGGATGTATTTGCTTTCATCCAGTGAATTGTCCTCAACCACGATGACCTCGTGCGTAGTGGAATATTTTTGTAGTAAAGCACCTGGCAGATTTTTAGTTAAATTTGCCGCTTCATCCCTGGCACATATGATCACCGATACCGGATGAGTTTGAGTAATGTTTTTTTGTTTTGACTGGTAAAACGCCAACCTGCTGAAAAATACCAGGTAATATAAAATCTGGATAACCGCAACCAGGCAAAATGAATAATAAAGACCTTGCGCCCAATTGATGATCATAGCTGCAAAAATAGTATTAGAATCAGCAACAGGGAATAAATAATTACACCCCGATCAATTACTTATGCCTTCCTTACAGTTCAGCATGCAGTACGCAGATAAAAGCTCACGCGCCAGGTGCGGGAAAATAAAAACCGACCACGGGGAAATACTCACCCCGGTGTTTATGCCCGTAGGTACCGTGGGAAGTGTGAAAGGAGTAAGCCAGCAACAGCTTATTAATGATGTGAAAGCCCAGGTAATACTGGGCAATACCTATCATCTGTATTTACGACCTGCCCTTGAAGTGCTGGAAGCAGCAGGAGGTTTGCACAAATTTATGGGATGGGACAGGCCCATATTAACCGATAGCGGGGGTTACCAGGTATTTTCGCTTAGCCTTAGCCGTAAGCTTACTGAAGAAGGAGCCATATTTCAAAATCATATTGATGGAAGCAAGCACCTTTTTTCGCCGGAGTTGGTGATTGATATCCAGAAAATTATCGGTGGAGATATTATTATGGCTTTTGATGAATGCCCGCCCGGTGGTTGTGAGCATGATTATGCAAAAACATCCATGGACCTGACCCACCGCTGGCTTAAAAGATGTTTTGATCAATTTGACAAAACACCCGGCAAGTACGGGTATACGCAGAATCTTTTTCCCATTGTGCAGGGAGGAATGTACCACGATTTAAGAAAACAGTCTTGCGAAACGATTGCGTCAATGGGAGCCACGGGAAATGCCATTGGAGGCTTGAGTGTGGGGGAACCAACGGAAAAAATGTACGAGATCACTGAACTTTGCTGTGATCATTTGCCTCACGAAAAACCACGGTATCTCATGGGAGTTGGAACGCCATGGAATATCCTGGAGTGTATTTCCTATGGGATAGATATGTTTGACTGCGTAATGCCTACGCGCAATGGAAGGAATGCAATGTTGTTTACATCAAATGGGGTCATTAATATTGATAATAAAAAATGGGAGAAGGATTTTTCACCCCTCGATGAAGGAATTGATTGTGAGGTCAGTAATTATTACACCAAAGCATACTTGCGTCACTTGTTCAAATCAAAAGAATTATTAGGCCTTCAAATTGCAAGTGTGCACAATCTTGCCTTCTACCTTCACATCGTGACTGCTGCAAGGAACCATATTGCCTCTGGGGATTTTACGGGCTGGAAGTCGGAGATGTCTGTGCGTTGGCAACAAAGATTGTAGTGGGTTGATTAATAATTATTGATTATTTATTATTAAGCAACTGCTGATTACTTAAATTAGTAACCAATAATCAATCATTAATAATCTGATCGGATATTCCTCCTAAATTCTCAACCCTTATCTTCTTCCAGGTTTTCGTGAGCATCCCCTCCAAGACTGTAGTAATTATTTTCTTCATCTTCTTCACCGATTTCTTCATTTGAATCATCATCTTCTGCTCCGGGAATGTCTAGTTCATCCGCTCCTGCTCCCGTGCCATAACTGGCTTCTTCGGCTCCCAGCGCAATTAAATCGTCAGGAGTAAGATCTGCATCAGTTGGAGTATTGGCGTCGATTTCATCTGCATCCACATCTGCAAGCTCAATCATATCTTGACCGGGCAAAGGAGACTTCACAGATTTATCAGGAGCAGGTGGAGTAGAAATATTAGAACGTGAAAGATTTTCTACATCCACATCCACGCGGTTATTTTCATGGGAATTCATAATATCTTCCCGGGCGGGATAATGAGGATATCCGGGGAACTCCTTTTCTTCGTTGTTATTTTTTTGATTTGCCATGGTTACGTTTTTATATCTACAGAAAATCCTGTGCCGAATTCAGCCAATTTTTTTTTTATATTTCAGGACTATTGTTACCCCGTTATAAATTTGTATCTAAAGATCAGAATTCAGGCTTTCAAACCATCAATTTTTAACGCTTTAACTTCCAATGCGTATTACTTAATACAAATAATTATCTCATCTTTGCGTTATACTATTAAAAGATAAATTTCCTGGCAAATAAAGCCAAGATTTCATTAAAATAAATTTTTTTGCATGCGGAAATTCTTGATGGTGATAGCATTGATATCCATTGTCTGTAAAGCCAATAGCCAGGGGAAGTTGCTGATCGTTGAGGGTACTTCACCCCAGTTGTACCTGGTACACAAGGTTGAGCCCAAAGAAAATTTTTACAGCATAGGCAGGTTGTACAATATTTCTCCGAAGGAAATTGCCCCTTTTAACAACCTTCTGTTCGAAAAAGGGCTGGCAGTTGGACAAACGATTAAAATACCTCTTACTGAAACAAATTTTCTTCAATATGCATCTTCCAATACAGGTGGAATGGTTCCTGTTTACCATATAATACAGGCCAAGGAAGGCTTATATCGTGTTAGCACTGTTCACAAAGTGCCTATCGATGTACTAAAGAAATGGAACAATTTGAATTCTGATGTGGTAAGTAATGGGACAAAATTAATTGTTGGCTATTTAAAAGTTCAGAAAGACCAGCCCGATGCCACTGCACAGGTTACGCCCCCGCAAAAAGTTCCGCCAGTTGATAATGCCATTACTCTCCCCGTTGAGAAAAAGAAGGAGAAGATAAAAATCGAGGAGAAGAAAGAACCTGTTGTTATAAAAGAGACTATGAAAATACCAGAGCCGGTAAAGACGGAGCCTGAGATGAAAGAGAAGGAAACAAAAGCAGTTGGCCAGGCAATAGACTTTAAAGGAGGAAGCTTTAAAAACCTGTACAATGAACAGGTGAATCATAAAAAGGCTGAGAATGAAGCAGGGACGGCGGCAGTTTTTAAAACTACAAGCGGATGGCAGGATGGGAAATATTATTGTTTTCATAATACAGCTTCACCTGGTACCATCATTAAAGTTACCAACGGTGCTAATGGAAAAACTGTTTATGCCAAGGTATTGGATGCAATACCTGATATAAAACAAAATTCTGGTCTGATGCTAAGGATCAGCAATGCTGCTGCTGAAGAGCTGGGTGCGGGAGAAAATAAATTCGATTGCTCAATCACTTATTTCAAATAAAAAAAATTGCCATATGGCTCAGCAGCTGCAAGAGGCTGTTACAGGTTTCTGAAGCCTCTCAAAAATTCTTCAACATTCATTTTTTTCTTGCCTTCCAATTGAAGTTCCCGTATAGAAATAAAACCGTTCCTGCAGGCAAATTTCAGAAAGGTTTTATGGTCCGACTCAATTTCACCGGGGCTTTTTGAAATAGGGGTAATTTCTTTATCTGCGTTGAATATCTTGATCGTTTTATTTTTAAAAATTGTAAATGCTGCGGGGTAAGGTGACAGTCCCCTGACAAGGTTCCACACTTCTTCTGTATTTTTATTCCAATCGATCCGGCAGGTTTCTGTAATGATCTTTGGGGCATTGTGAAGTATGTTTTCTTTTCCCGTTACTATATTTTTTGTGACGTTGTCCTGGGGAATTTCATGAATATTTTGGTCATTAATTCCCTGCACAGTTTGTAAAAGGAGCAGCGCACCTGCTTCTTTCATCCTGTTGTACAATTCACCCGCAGTTTCCTCTTTTCCAATGGGTATTTTTTGCTGCATCAAAATATTACCTGTATCAATTTCATGCTTCAGCCTGAAAGTGGTAACTCCTGTTTCTGTTTCACCATTGATGATGACCCAGTTGATCGGTGCCGCTCCGCGGTATTGCGGCAGTAATGATGCATGCAGGTTGATGGTTCCTGATGGCGGCATGTTCCAGACGGCTTCCGGCAACATGCGAAAAGCTACAACCACCTGCAGGTCTGCTTTCAACGAGCTGAGTTCGCTCAAAAAATCCGGATCTTTTAAATTCAGTGGTTGTAATACTTTCAGATTTTTTTCCAGTGCGTATTTTTTCACTGCACTTTGAGAAGTCTGCAAACCACGGCCTGCGGCTTTATCAGGTGCAGTGATTACAGCGATTATATGCAGCCCTTCGTCCACTAACCGTTCAAGAGATGAAACGGCAAAATCCGGGGTGCCCATAAAGATCAATCGCTTATCCAATAGAACCAATTTAAAAATCTGTATACAATAAATATTTCTGCCTTATTTTTTTAAACTTATCTAAACCAGCCTGCCAGCTTTTTCTTATTTCAGCTTCGGATTTACCTGCGGTGATTTGCTGTTGTAAAAGGTGATTGCCTGCAAGCCTGTCTAATGAAGTGGAGTTTATAAAAAATTTATTCTTTTGATTAAAAAGACGGTAAGCCTGAAGTATCCATTTTAATTGAATTTTATTGCAAACTTGTTTTAAAATATTTTCCGGGGTTCCTGATAAATTCCAGCCATGGCACAACTGGCCTTTTAATTTTGGATCTGTGGCGCCTTCCCGGGCAATTGGGGTAAAACTGAATAAATTTCCAGGTAATGAAGGATGGCCAAAGTACTGGAATGGTTTTTCTGTTCCTCTTCCTTCGCTAAGGGTTGTTGCTTCGAAAAAACAGATAGAAGGATACCAGTAGACCGATTGAATTTCAGGGAGGTTCGGCGATGTTTTAACGGGCAGGATGTATTTGCTTTTATGATCATAATTTTTACATTTGATCACAAGGAAATGAAATGGTGTGTCAGGACTGTTTTGCGCGTGCTCATAATAATCCAATTTACGATTTGATTGATCAGTGGTAAGCCATCTTTGCCCGGATATCATCATTGCATATTCTCCGATCGTCATGCCATATACTATTGGAACGGGTTGCATGCCTACAAAACTTTTATATGCAGGATCAAGCACCGGTCCGTCTACATAAAACCCGTTTGGATTGGGCCGGTCAAGTATCAGCAGTGGCTTTGAATTTTCAAAGGCAGCCTCCATATAATACTGCAATGAAGAAATAAAAGTGTAGAACCTCACACCCACATCCTGAATGTCGAATATCATCACATCCACACCGGCTAGATCAGCAACCGTTGGCTTTTTATGTTCGCCGTACAGGCTGATCACTTCAATTCCCGTTGGCTTGTCAATATAATTCCCGATTATTTCTCCTGCGTCTCCATTGCCCCTGAAACCATGTTCAGGCCCAAAGATCTTAATGATCCTGATGCCCCTCTTTATCAAAGTGTCAACCAGGTGAGTATTATTTACCATGGAGGTCTGGTTAGCAAAAACAGCTACGGATTTACCTTTGAGGAGAGGAACATACACATCAATTCTTTCTGCGCCAGGGATAATGCGGGTTTGGGCGATAGATGAAATATACAGTATGACAAATTGAATAAGAAAAAGAGATTTTATCATATATCAAATTTGAGTAAAGTTTTTGATTAAAAAAATGTTGGCAGTTTAGATGGTTTCTTTCTAAACTCTCTAAACTCTCTAAACCTCCTAAACTTCTCTCCAAATTGGTATAGA
>JBDUCQ010000156.1:0-6069 GCA_040003385.1 Ginsengibacter sp.
ATTTCTCAAACCTCAATTCCTGTAACAATAGTTTTTCGCCTTTTTGTTTTAGATAAAATGTAGTTCTGAATTCTCCATTTTTAGTCTGCAAAATACCAATGCAATATGGTGAGTTGTCATTGTCGCCCCTTTGTACCACCATGAAGCTTTTCACTCCATTTGTTGTAAAAAAATCTTTCAAAACAAGCTCTGCCTGGCTTTTGCTGTAAGAATTGCTCTTGTCAGGAAATGTGAGTTCAACCGTATTATCGAAAAAACGTGAGACCTGTGATGCATTTCCATTTTTCATGCCAATAACCACGTCATCAACTGACAGGGTAAATAAACTTAGGAAGATGGAAATAATGCCATATAATAGCAGGTGTTTCATTTCGTTGGTATAGCTACTCTTAATTTGTCCAAAAACGTGCCAACAACTTGACCTTCAAAACAAATGAGCTAATGTAAAGAGTATTAACCGGATACGAATTTGAATATACGCATTACTCATTGTCTTTATTTTCAATTGTATTAAATTAGCTTTGATTATGAAAAATAATAAAGTGATTTTAATCATCATGGATGGTTGGGGGCTGGGTAAAATTGAGGCAAGTGATGCAATCAAACATGCAAAAGTTCCTTTTGTAACTTCCTTGTATTCAAAATACCCAAATACAACACTTGTTACGTGTGGTGAAGCTGTTGGCTTACCTGCCGGGCAGATGGGCAACAGTGAAGTTGGACATTTGAATCTCGGTGCAGGAAGAGTAGTTTACCAGGAATTGGAAAGAATCAATGTTGCAATCAGGAGTGGCGAATTTGAAAAGAATGAAATTATACTTGGGTCAATCCGGTATGCAAAAGAGAACGGAAAACCATTGCATCTGATTGGTCTTGTAAGTGATGGTGGCGTCCACTCACACATCAACCACCTTAAAGCAATTACCACATTGTGTAAAAAGGAAGGTTTAGAAAATGTATATATACATGCATTCACAGATGGCCGCGATACTGATCCCAGGAGTGGAAAAGGCTACCTTACTGACCTGCAAAATCATCTTCAAACAACTACAGGAAAAATAGCCACAGTAACCGGAAGATATTATGCGATGGACCGGGATAAACGGTGGGAAAGGGTAAAATTAGCCTATGATGCCCTGGTTAACCGAATTGGGCAGGAAACAAAAGATCTTTTACACGCAATAGAAAGCTCGTACAAGGAAAATATAACCGATGAATTTTTAAAACCTATCATCAACAGCCTTACACCTCAATCTTCAATTAAAGATGGGGATGCAGTTTTTTGTTTCAATTTCAGGACAGACAGGTGCAGGGAGATCACGGAAGTGCTTACCCAGCAACCTATACCGGAATTTAACATGCATCCTTTGTCATTGCATTATACCTCTATGACACGGTATGATCATACATTTAAAAATATTTTCGTGGTTTTTGAAAAAGATGATCTCCGCAATACATTGGGGGATATCCTGGCCCAACAACATAAAAATCAGATCAGGATTGCAGAAACAGAAAAATATCCACACGTAACTTTCTTTTTCAGTGGCGGACGTGAAATTCCTTTTGAAGGTGAAAAACGGATCATGATACCATCGCCAAAAGTAGCCACCTACGATCTGCAGCCTCAAATGAGCGCTTACGAGGTTACCCAGGCACTTTTACCGGAAATAAAAAACAAATCTGCTGATTTCATCTGCCTCAACTTTGCCAATACTGATATGGTAGGTCACACAGGTGTTTGGGAAGCTGTAATAAAAGCTGCAGAAACAGTGGATGAATGCGTGAAAAATATTGTGACAGCAGGATTAGAAAACGGGTATACTATTTTTTTAACCGCGGATCATGGAAATGCTGATTTTATGATCAATGCAGATGGAACTCCAAATACTGCTCACACACTTAACCTGGTCCCACTTTTTATCATCAGTAAAGATGGGCAGCTGACACTTAAGCCTGGAAAACTAGCCGATATTGCTCCTTCTATATTAAAGGTTATGAACCTGCCTGTACCGCTTGAAATGACAGGTGACATCTTGTTTAAATAATTTAATCGGAAAAAAAACCTATGAACAGAACGATCAGGCTCATTCTTATTATACTCCTGGTGATTTTTGTGATCATCCAGTTTATCAGGCCGGCAAAAAATATTTCCCCAGGGCTCAATAATTATGATATTTCCAACAGGTACAGCATGTCACCTGAAGTGCAAAAGATTTTTCAAAACTCCTGCTACGACTGCCATAGCAACAATACCCGGTACCCTTGGTACTGGCAGGTGCAGCCAGTTACATGGTGGATGAATGGACATATCAGCGATGCAAAAAGAGAGGTTAATTATTCTCAATTTTTATCTTATCCTGCTCGTAAGCAATTTAAAAAAATTGAGGCTACCGATGAAGAGGTACAAAAAGGAGACATGCCTCTTCCTTCCTACACCATCATACACCGTACCGCAAAATTAAATGATGAACAAAAAAAACTGGTAAAAGCCTGGGCAGATAGTGTACTCAATCAACTAAAATCTTCTTACCCTCCGGATAGCCTGTTAAAAAAATAAACTGGTATCTTCGTGATCATTACCATTATGCAAAGCATCGCCAAAAGAATTATCGCATCTCTTATGCTGGTCGTTGCTTGTTTGCCATTTATCGTATCTGTTTATTTTGTACTGCAACAACAAATTATACACCTCAGGGTAACTAAGCAACTCAAAGAATGCGCACTACAAACCGTTTTCGTCCCTAAGAAGAACATTACCTGGGTTAACCAGGGAAAAGAAATTCTTATCGGGGGTAAGTTATTTGATGTTACCTGTTCAATTCAAACAGGGGACTATTTAAAAGTAACCGGTTTATATGATAATAAGGAAGATGAACTCAACAAACAGATAAAAAACTCGGAACAGGACAAATCGCCTTTGAATGCTGGGGATGGCTTGTTCAGTTTTCTATTTCAGGCACTTTTTGCCGCTCCGGGTTCTGAGATGATGTCAAAAAACATGTACCTTACCTTTAACGATTATACATTCTCAAATACGGAAAATCTGTATTCAATATACAGAAATATTACCAGTCCTCCACCCAAAGGCGAGCAGCTGGTCCCGTTTTTTTACCGTACCCGCGGCTGAGTAAATCCAGTCGCTGAATTACCCGTATCACAAATTGTCAATGAACTTAAAAATGGTGCAGATGCTGTTGATCAGCATCGGAATGAATTATTTGCTTTGCCTTCCATGCAGGGCACAGAAGGACTCCGCTGTTCTGTTACAGGAAGTAGTCGTGTCTGGTTTAAAAATCACAAAACCTTCGGAAACGCCAATCAACATCAGCTCTTTATCAGTAAAGGAAATGAGGCGGAATGGCTCGTTGAATATTTCTGATGCGCTTGCAAAATTGCCTGGCATCAGCCAGATCAGTACCGGTCTGGGTATATCGAAGCCTGTTATCCGTGGATTGTATGGAAACCGCGTAATGGCCATTATCTCAGGTTTGCGGTTTGATAACCAGCAATGGCAGGATGAGCATGGCCTTGGCTTGAATGAACTAGGAATAGACAGGGTTGAGATCATTAAAGGACCCGTTTCCTTATTGTATGGCTCCGAAGCAATTGGTGGCATCATCAATATCATTGAAGAAACACCGGCCGTTGCTAACACGAGAACGGGAGAATTTAACACCCGTTTTTTTTCTAACACCTATGGCATACAATCAGAGATCGGATTTAAAGGTGCTACTGAAAAACACAACTGGCGCATACGTGGAGGAATTTCAAGCCACTCTGACTATGGTGATGGAAATAATAAAAGGGTTTTAAATTCCAGGTTCGGGGGTTACTATTTAAAAGGCAGTTATGGATTCAATAAAAAAAACTGGACTTCCAGCAATAATTACAACGCATCGCTGGATAATTTTGGCTTTATCACCCTCGACAACATGGGATCCAAAAAAGTGGATGGCAGGTTGAGCCGTACCATGGATGGGCCACATCATTCAGTCTTACTGAATACTTTTTCATCTCAAAATACCATCCGCCTTCAATCATCAACCTTAAAATTTAATTCGGGATTGCAATCAAACCTGCGGCTCGAAAATGAGGGAGGTAACCGTGTGAGCCTGGAAATGTTGCTGAGTACACTCTTGTATAATCTTCAGTGGATAAAACCAGTAAATAATTTCACTGAAATCGTTGCAGCCAACCAGTTCATTTTTGAAAACAACACAAATCTCGGGTCGAGGAAAATTATCCCTGACGCAAATATGATCGAGTCAGGAGGTTCTGTTTTTATGAAGAAGGGCATCCACAGGTTGATTTTTGAATCCGGGATAGGCATCACCATCAGGAACATCAAAACTTTTGAAACCATTGGTGTGAATGATCCTTCACGGGAAATACTTCCATTCAATAAAACAAAGCCGTCGGTGAACGGGGCTGCTGGTATTTCTTATAATCCATCCGCAAACTGGAATTTTAAAGTGAACATCAGCAGTGGGTTCCGCTCCGGAAACCTTGCAGAGTTGTCCTCCAATGGTCTTCATGAAGGTACTTTACGATGGGAAATCGGGGACCCTGATCTGAAAATTGAGCAAAACATCAATTGTGAATCATCTGTGAATTATAATGGGGATGATTTCTCTTTTTATGTTTCAGCTTTCTACAACCGTTTTTACAACTACATATTTTTAAACCCATCCGGCGTTCAATATTTTGGATTTGATGTGTACAATTACAAGCAGGCAGGTGCAGATCTTGCAGGCGGTGAAGCGACATTTAGTATTCACCCTTTA
The DNA here is from genome assembly GCA_040003385.1 of Ginsengibacter sp. Classification (GTDB taxonomy): domain Bacteria; phylum Bacteroidota; class Bacteroidia; order Chitinophagales; family Chitinophagaceae; genus Ginsengibacter. The sequence goes on from JBDUCQ010000156.1 coordinate 4,785, forward strand.
TCAATGAAGTGGCTAACATACAGCTCATCTTTTTCAACAGTCACCGGGAAATTATCGTATGGAGGATACCTGCCCTTCATCCCAGCCAATAAGCTTCAGCAGGAACTGGTATTTCATTTGGTAAATCACAAAAAAATAAAAGAAAGTTCAATCACTGTACAAACTGATCATGTATCCGGGCAAAATCATCCTGCACGTTTTGAAACATCTTCACGGGGGTATATGCTGCTGAATATCGGTGGTATGTTGGTGCTTAACAGGGAACGGAAGATTACTTTTTCGTTAATGGGCAATAATATCCTGAACAAAAATTACTTCGATCATTTATCAAGATTTAAAGAATATGGAATTCATAACATTGGCAGAAACATTTCACTAAACATCAATTATCCATTTTTAATCAAAAAAAAAATAAAATCATGAAAAAAATAAATCAATACATTCTGGTTAGCCTGACAGTTTTACTGATCTGCGGTTCCTCCTGCAAAAAAGACCCAGGCAAGCTTCCGGATATTTCATTTATTTCAGATACAGGCTATACTTCCTCAGATGCTGCACTTGGTAAGAACGAGCCATTTAAGATAGGGATCAATGCTGCCAAGACAGAAGAAGAAGATATTCTGAAAACCTTTAATATCAGTGTTTCCTATGACGGAGGTCCTTCAGAAAGCATACTGTCACAAACGCTTGCAACATCCCAGGGCGATAACTATACTTATGACCTGGTTAAAAGTACACGCAACCAGGCGGGCATTGAAAAATATTCATTTACGATTACAAACAGGGATGGCCTGGTTAATACAGTTTCCCTTACACTCACCGTACACTGATATGCAACCTAGCTGAAAACCCGTTTATGACCGGGTTTTTGGCTTTGAATGCAGCATATATCAATAAAATTTGTCCTATCTTAGTAGGGTAAACTAAGCAAAACATATGACAGAAGAGGTTATGCTTCATGGCTGTCTGAATAATATTCCTGTTGCACAAGAGGGTTTGTATAACAGGTTTAGCCCAAGAATGCTAGGGGTATGTTACAGGTTTGCCCGCAATCGTGAAGATGCGGAAGATATGCTGCAGGAAGGATTTATTAAGGTATTTACCCAGATGCACCAGTTCAGGAACCAGGGCGCGCTGGAAGGATGGATCAGAAGGATCATCGTACACACCTGCATTAATATATTAAAGAAAAATAAAAAATTTGCTGATAGCGTTGATCTCATCCATGCAAATAGTATCTACCTGAATGAAAGCAATATCCCATCTATTTTGCAGGCAAAACAGG
>JBDUCQ010000040.1:0-20387 GCA_040003385.1 Ginsengibacter sp.
TCAATAAAGAAAGCTTTTCCGAAATGGGTATTTCCTTTGATATTTATTCCCGCACATCCAATCCCATCCATCACGAAACTGCCGCAGGATTTTTTACAAAAATGTACAATGAGGGCCTGTTCGAAGAAAAGGAAACAGAACAATTTTTTGATGAAGAGAAGCAAATATTTTTAGCCGACCGTTACATTACAGGAACTTGTCCGGTATGTGGGAATCCGAATGCATATGGTGACCAGTGCGAACGATGTGGTTCTTCATTAAGTCCTGACCAGCTGATCAACCCTAAAAGTATGCTGAGTGATGCAGTACCGGTAAAAAAGAAAACCACTCATTGGTATTTTCCCTTACAGGTATATGAGCCTTTTTTAAAAGAATGGATTTTGGTACAACACCAGGAGTGGAAAAATAATGTATACGGTCAATGCAAAAGCTGGCTGGATAAAGGATTGCAGCCACGCGCCATGACGAGAGACAGTACCTGGGGCATTAAAGTACCCCTGGAAAATGCGAAAGGGAAAGTTTTATATGTATGGTTTGATGCCCCAATCGGGTACATTTCAGCAACTAAAGAATTGACTGAAAGATGGAAGGATTACTGGTGTAAACCCGACACCAAACTGGTACATTTTATAGGAAAGGACAATATAGTTTTTCATTGCATCATATTTCCGGCAATGCTTAAAGCGCACGGAGGTTTTGTTTTGCCCGAAAATGTTCCTGCAAATGAATTTTTAAATATAGAAGGAGAAAAGGTTTCCACAAGCAGGAACTGGGCGGTTTGGATCAATGAATATTTAAAAGATTTCCCGGACCAGCAGGATGTGCTTCGTTACGTGATTTGTGCAAATGCCCCGGAAACAAAAGACAATGATTTTACCTGGAAAGATTTCCAGGACAGGACCAACAATGAGCTCGTTGCTATATTCGGAAATTTTGTGAACCGGACCTTTGTGCTGATGCATAAATTATGTAAAGGCAAAGTTCCTCCTCTTCACCCCGAATTGTTGGATGGGGTGGACAATGGCATCATGGAGGAATTTCAAACCACTGCAGCAAAGGTGGGCGACCTGCTGGAGGAATTCAGGTTCAGGGATGCTTTATTTGAAGTGATAGATCTCGCCAGGAAGGGAAACAAATACCTCCAGCTAAAAGAGCCCTGGAAAAAAGCATCGCTGGTGGAACAATCTGAACCGGGATCTGAAAATGTTTTAACGGCCCAAAAACAAATAGACAATACATTGCATGCCTGCCTCCAGCTTTGTGCGAACCTGGCAGTTTTAATTAATCCATTTCTTCCTTATACTGCTAAAAAGCTCGGCCACATGATGAAGGTGGTAGACAAAATGCTTGATTGGGAGAATGCAGGAAAAACAAAATTGTTAAGTGTTGGCTATTCATTAAGGGAACCTGTTTTGTTATTCAGGAAAATAGAAGAAGAGGAAATTTTAATGCAGGTTCAAAAGCTTAGATTAGGGTTGAAAGAATCAAATAAAGACACAAACCCGGTTGAAAATAGTAGTGTACAAAGAACAAATACAAAACAAAATTCAAAAATTATGGATGAAAATCAATCGGAAATCCAGGATCAAAAACCGGTGATCGTGTACGACGACTTTGCCAAATTGGATCTAAAAACCGGGACCATTATTTCTGCGGAGAAAATTGAAAAAGCAGATAAGTTGCTGAAACTGGAAATAGACCTTGGGAAAGAGATCAGGACAATTGTTTCAGGGATCGCTTTGCATTTTAAATCCGAAGAAATAGTTGGCAGGCAGGTGGTGGTGGTGGCCAACCTGGTACCACGTAAAATGAGGGGAATTGAAAGCAACGGGATGATTTTAATGGCTGAGGATAAAGAAGGCAAATTGTATTTCGTTGGTCCATCAGAAAGCATCAGTAATGGAAGTATTGTTTCATAACCCAATTAAATTATGCAAAAAAGAATCATCAAAAAAGTCGCTGTACTGGGAAGCGGGGTAATGGGAAGCCGCATTGCATGTCATTTTGCGGGGATTGGTTTGCAGATTTTGCTACTGGATGTAGCAGCCGGGGATGTAACGGGTACGCCTCAGCGAAATAAAATTGTGAACGATGCCCTGGCCGCTGCTATCAAATCCAATCCATCACCGTTGTATACAAAAGGTGCGGCCAAAAAAATAATTACCGGCAATTTCACAGACAATATGAAAGACATTGCCAGCTGTGATTGGGTGATCGAAGTTGTGATCGAGAAGCTGGACATCAAGCAATCCATTTTTACTGATGTTGAAAAATACAGGAAGCCGGGAACTCTTATTACATCCAATACTTCCGGCATTCCTATCCGTACCATGGCAGAAGGCAGGAGTGAAGATTTTAAGCGCCATTTTTGCGGCACACATTTTTTTAATCCTCCCAGGTACCTGCGCCTCATGGAAATAATTCCTACAACTTATACAGACCCCGAAGTGGTAGAATTCCTGATGAATTACGGAGACTTATACCTGGGGAAAACAACGGTGCTCGCCAAAGACACCCCGGCTTTTATAGCCAATCGTATCGGGGTGTTCGGAATGATGGCCATTATGAAGGCCATGGAGAAACTCGGTCTTAACATTGACGAAATTGAGGCATTGACCGGCCCTGTGATCGGTCGCCCAAAGTCAGCTACATTCAGGACTGCTGATGTAGTAGGTGTGGATACACTTGTAAAAGTGGCTGCCGGAGTTTCAGACAACTGCCCGGATGATGAAGCAAAGGAAAATTTTTTAATTCCGCAATGGCTTGAAAAAATGGTCGCCAACAAATGGCTTGGCGATAAAACAAGCCAGGGATTTTTTCTGAAGAAAACAGGAGCAAAAGGTGAAAAGGAAATATTGACGCTGAACCTGAAAACATTTGAGTATGCACCCAGGGTTAAGCCAAAATTTGCCACACTGGAAACAGCAAAGGCTGCTGATGATCTGAAGGACCGGCTGAAAATATTGCTGGCGGGTGACGATAAAGCCGGGGAGTTTTACAGGTTGTTCCACTACAGGTTATTCTCTTATATCTCCCACAGGATCCCGGAAATAGCCGATGAGATCTATAAGATTGATGATGCAATGAAAGCCGGTTTTGGATGGGAGATCGGTGCCTTTGAATCGTGGGACGTGGCAGGGGTTGAAACAACTGTGAAAGCGATGAAAGCAGCAGGTTTTATGCCGGCTGCATGGGTGGAAGAAATGCTTGGCAAAGGGTTCACGTGCTTTTACAAATTTGAAAACGGGAAGCGTTTGTACTACGACGTTAGTTCAAAGGGGTATAAACCAATGCCGGGGGCGGAGGCATTTATAATCATGCACAATTATGCGGGCAGTTTGATCTGGAACAACAGTGCGTGCAAGTTATACGACCTCGGTGATGATGTAATCGGTCTTGAGTGGAACACAAAGCTGGGCAGTATAGGAAGCGAGGTGCTTGAGGGTATTAACAAATCGATAAATATAGCTGAGACAAAATACAAAGGGCTCGTGATCGCCAATGATGGTCCACAGTTCAGTGCGGGTGCAAATGTTGGGATGATCTTTATGCTGGCGGCAGAGCAGGAGTATGATGAACTGGACCTTGCTGTGCGGATGTTCCAGAAAACGATGATGCGGGTGAGATATTCAGGTGTTCCTGTTGTCGTGGCCCCGCATGGTCTCACCCTGGGTGGTGCCTGTGAAATGTGCCTGCACAGTGACCATGTACAGGCTGCAGCGGAAAGTTACATCGGGTTGGTGGAATTGGGAGTGGGCCTGATACCGGGAGGAGGAGGGACAAAGGAATTTACGGTTCGGGCAGCCGACGAAATGCACCCCAATGAGCCGGAAACTATCACCCTCCAAAACAGGTTTTTAACGATCGGTACGGCAAAAGTATCAACCTCTGCGCAGGAAGCATACGAGCTAGGAATATTGCGGGTTGGGATAGACGCAATCAGCATGAACCAGTCAAGAAGAATATCGGATGCGAAACAGGCAGTAACGGAGCTGTACGATAATGGATATACCATGGCTGTTGAGAGAACAGATGTAAAAGTTTTGGGAAGGTCGGGTTTGGGAATGTTGTACGCAGGCATCAACGGCATGTGGCGTGCCAGCTACATTTCAGAACACGATGTAAAAATTGCTAAAAAGCTGGCTTATGTGATGTGTGGTGGTGACCTGAGTGAACCCACACAGGTGAGCGAGCAATATTTACTGAACCTGGAACGTGAAGCATTCCTGAGCTTATGCGGAGAAAGAAAAACGCTTGAAAGAATTCAAAGCGTATTGAAAGGTGGTAAACCCATCAGGAATTAATCAATGTAAAATGGGTGAAGCAGAATTCCGGCCGGATAAGCAATTATTGATCATTCACTCCATCATACACTTCTATGGGGATGCTGCCGGGAAAGCATTGGGTATACAGGTGGCAGAAGATATTGCCAACCACTGGAACCAGGCAAACGCAAGTGTGTACATCAGCAAAATATATTGCCGCGTAAATTTCAACATCACAGGAATTTATAACAGCAGGCTATCACCAGCAACGGTGATGCGGAATACAAACCCGAGGAACAATTATTTCCGTGTTGAAGAATTTGCATCCGGAGATATTTCATTTGTAGATGGTCTCGGGTCAAATACCGGATATTTTAAACTGGCAAACCTCTTGAACAATTCTACAACTGCTGCTCACGAGTACGGTCACACGCTGGGGCTTGAACATCCCCAAAACCTGGATTTACGAGGAAGGGGCCAGCCTGGGATCATGTATCCGCGGGGCACCCTGGTAGATCCTGAATTTCAATACGACCCTACAGTAAGGGCGGGTGTGAAAGGGGGAACCATCAACCCGTTTACCAGGAAGGTTTACCCCTCGGATATCAATGACCTTGGACTGGAAAAACTTGAATTTAGCAGGGAAGGTTTTGCCGGGGTAGGTAATTTTACAAATGTTTGGCATGATAGACAGACTCCTTAAAACCAGGTTGTGCCTTGATATTTTGTACCCTATATAATTACATTTGCATCTTTATAATTAATCCATGAGAAAAATAATTTTTTTATTTCAGTTGCTGCCTGTTTTTTTTTCCGTTACTGCCCAGAATAAATTGTTGTCGCTGGAAGACGCACTTGTAAATAACCGTACAACACTTGCCCCTGAGAACCTGCAGCAATTACAGTTTTTGTACAATACAGATGACTATGTGTATCTGAAAAAAAGTGAAGGTGCTGAAACATGGGTGAAAGGCAATTTTAAATCTAAAGGTGAGCAGCCATTTCTATCACTGGATCAGTTGAATCAAAAACTAAAGCTTGCAGGTAAAGACACCACTGCTTCCATGCCAGTCATTAAGTTCAACACGTCCCCTGAATGGGTCATTACGATCAACTCATCCAAAATTGCTATCAATCCGCAGACAGGAAAAGTAAGAACGCTTGTTAATAAAGAAATTTACAACAAACAGAATTTGGAAGAAAGCCCGGCAGGGTACATTGCTTATGTGGACAGCTTTAACTTATTTGTAGGTGATGGAAAAAGTACAAAGCAGGTTACATCAGACGGCAGCAGTGACATAGTTTATGCATCATCAGTGCATCGACAGGAATTCGGTATTGTAAAAGGAACATTCTGGAGCAACAATGGAAAACAGCTCGCATTTTACAGGATGGATCAAAGCATGGTGTCAGACTACCCGATCATTGACTGGAGCCAGCGGCCGGCTATAAATGTAAATATTAAATACCCAATGGCAGGGGATAAGAGCCACCATGTAACACTTGGTATTTACAATGCAGAAACCGGATCGCTGGTTTACGTAAAAACAGGGGAGCCTGCAGAGCAATATCTCACCAATATTGCATGGAGTCCAGACGACAGGTATATTTATATTGCAGTGCTGAACCGCGGGCAGGACCGTATGAAGCTGAACATGTACGAGGCGGCCAGTGGCCACTTCATTAAAACTTTATTTGAAGAATCAGATGAGAAATATGTTGAGCCTTTGGTACCGGTGTTGTTTGTAAAAAATAATCCATCTCAATTCATCTGGCAGAGCAACCGTGATGGATGGAATCATTTATACCTGTACGACATCAACGGATCCATGTTGCGCCAGCTTACAAAAGGCAATTGGGAAGTCATTGAAGTAGAAGGATTTGATGCCACGGGAGAAAATCTTTTTTATGTTTCAACGGAAGAATCACCACTCACCAGGAATTTGTATGAGGCAAATATCAAATGGAGCCGTACAAAAAGAATCACACAAGGGTTTGATTTACACAATGCGCAGGTGAGCAGCACCGGCAATACTATTATTGACAATTACAACAGTCCTGCCAACCCAAGGGTAATTCAATTGATTGAAACCGTTTCCGGTGGATCAAAAATTTTGCTGAAGGCAGCCAATCCCCTGTCCGAATACAGCCTTGGCCGGATGAACATATTTAACCTTCAGACAAAAACGGGAGTACCGATTTTTTGCAAACTGCACAAGCCTGTAAATTTTGACAGTACAAAAAAATACCCTGCGATTGTTTACTGGTATGGTGGATCCCATGCACAGCTCGTAGCCAATGGATGGAATGGCGGGGCAGGAGATTATTGGTTTCAATATATGGCTGAAAGAGGATACATTGTATTTGTTCTGGACACAAGGGGAAGCGATAACAGGGGTAAGGCATTTGAACAGGCAATGTTTAGAAAGATAGGTGAGGTGCAGATGGAAGATATGATGACAGGCGTGCAATACCTTCAGGGCTTGCCTTACGTTGATACGCAAAACATGGGATTGTTTGGCTGGAGCTTTGGAGGCTTCAATACCATCGATTTTATGCTGAATCACCCGGGTATATTCAAAGCGGCAGTGGCAGGCGGACCAGTTACAGACTGGCACTATTACGAAGTGATGTATACGGAAAGGTACATGGACACACCGGCAGAGAATCCGGCAGGATATGAAGCAACGGATCTTACAAAACAGGTAGAAAAACTCAAAGGAAAGTTGTTATTGATTCATGGCTTGCAGGACAATGTAGTTGTGCAGCAAAATTCTGTCCGGTTTGTGCGGGCTGCCATTGATAAAAATATCCAGGTTGATTATATGATCTATCCTGGCCACACACACAATGTTTTGGGCAGGGACAGGGTTCATCTTTATCAAAAAGTAAGTGATTATTTTATGCAGAACCTGAAGTAATATGGGATTACTATTCGCTGGATTTGTCAATAACTTTTGATCCGGTAGTGCAATCAGGTCAAAGAAATTTTTTATCTTCCCCCGGTCAATTTTCACTTACACCTCAAATATGCTAAATATGAAAAAGATCACGCTTGGTTCACTATTGTTATGTATCCTGGTTTTAGGTTGTCAAAAAAATACCACGGACGTGGAAGCCACATCTGATGCAGCTGTTATCACGAACAGAAGCTGTGCTGCAAATGAAGTGTTGCAGGCTCATCTTGCCGCTGATCCATCTTTAAGAACAAGGATGAACCAGGTAGAAGTTTTCACCCGGAATGCAATCGCAACAGGTGAATTCAGTAAGAGAATTGTGAGTGGAGGCATACAGATCCCAGTTGTTGTAAATGTGCTCTATAAAAATGCTGCAGAAAATATTTCAGATGCGCAGATTCAATCTCAAATTGATGTTCTGAACAGGGACTATACCAATACCAATACCGATAAAACACTAATACCATCAGTCTTTACATCTGTCGATGGCACAGTGAACATTACGTTCGTATTGAGTAAAATTATCAGGAAGGCTACCAACAAAAAAAGCTGGGTTCCCAATGATCAAATGAAAAAAAGTTCTTTTGGAGGCATTGATCCTACCGATGTATCGCATTATTTAAATATGTGGTGTTGCAATCTCGGCCAGAGTTTATTGGGGTATTCATCTTTTCCTGGAGAAGATCCAGCAATAGATGGTGTGGTGATATTGTATTCTGCCTTCGGAAGCCGTGCATTGTACCCCGCAGGTACTTACATTTCAAAATATGACCTGGGACGTACAGCGAGCCACGAGATAGGGCATTGGATGAACTTGTATCATATCTGGGGTGATGATGGGGGTTCATGCTCAGGTTCGGATCTTGTTGATGACACTCCTAACCAGGGCGCTGAGAATTATAACTGTCCTGTTTTTCCTCATGTTAGCTGCAATAACAATGGAGACATGTCGATGAATTATATGGACTATACAGCTGATGCATGTATGTATATGTTCACAAAAGGACAGGCTTCCAGGATGCAATCGGTTTTTGCTGCAGGTGGCCCAAGGTCGGCCATGGGACAATAACGAAATAACTTTCTATATAAAGCCTTCTTTACCGGGGGCTTTTTTTTATTGTATGGATACATCGCTGCCAGGTAAAGTATAGAAATAATCACATTGTATGTATCTTTAAAACCAACCTAATAAACTGTTCATGGAGGTATTAAGCATAGAATCCATATCAAAAAATTATGGAAAGATACAAGCACTCAAAAGTGTAACCTTCACTGTAAGTACAGGAACTGTATTTGGAATATTAGGCCCTAACGGAAGTGGCAAAACGACTTTGTTGGGAATAGTGATGGACATCCTGCAGCCTACGTCAGGGACATTTAAATTATTTTCCGTGAACCCTGTTGCCGATCATCGGAAACAAATTGGCACGCTGCTCGAAACACCCAACTTTTATCATTACCTGTCGGGTGAAGAAAACCTCAGGATCGCTGCATCGATCAAAGAAAGGGGTACAAATGATATTCATAAAGTACTGACGATGGTAAATCTTTATGAAAGAAGGTCTTCAAAATTCAGCACCTATTCACTGGGGATGAAACAACGACTGGCCATCGCTTCCTGCCTGCTGGGCGATCCGGAAGTCATGATTTTTGATGAGCCAACCAATGGATTAGACCCCGAAGGAATTGCAGAGATCCGTGAATTGATCAAAAAATTACACCATGAAGGCAAAACAATTATCATGGCAAGCCATCTTTTGGATGAAGTTGAAAAAGTTTGCACACACGTGGCTATTTTAAAGAAGGGGAACCTTCTTGCCACCGGTGATGTGAATGAAATATTGGTGAATGAAGACATTGTTGAAATAGGAGCAACAGACCTCGGGAAACTAAGATCGGTGATCGCAATGATGGAACCTAAATTGAATGCCACTGAAAACGGGCAGCTTCTCCAGCTGTCTTACCCGGTAGGCAAAGCAAGGCTGGATGATATCAATGATCATTGTTTCAAACACGGCTTGATACTGAATCACCTGAGCCTCAAAAAGAAAAGCCTTGAAACGAAATTTTTTGAACTTACAAATAATTGATTGTTATGGGAAAATTATTAAGGATAGAATGGATGAAGATAAAAGGCTACCGGACATTCTGGGTGTTGACTACCCTTTTCCTGATCAGCATTGTGGGCATCAACTTTTCTGCTTATTATCTTAAGCAGGAAACTACCCAGAACAATGCCCAGGTGAATATGATTATGGGTGCACCATTCAGCTTTCCAAACGTGTGGCATACCGTAAGCTACCTGTCTGCTTTTCTTTTATTCATTCCCGGGCTTATCATCATCACATCTGTTACAAATGAGTATACCTATAAAACTACCCGGCAGAATATTATTGATGGATGGAGCCGCAAACAATTTATACATGTTAAAATAGCCCTTGTTATCCTCCTTTCCGCTATTTCCTCGGTGGTTGTTTTTTTAACGGCAGTGTTATTTGGCTCAATTTCAGAAGGACATTTTTCATTACTGAATATAGAATTCATTGGCTATTATTTTATCCAGGCACTATCTTATTCGATGGTTGCTTTAATATTGAGCCTGCTAATCAAACGGTCCGGATTTGCCATCGGAATTTTTTTTATTTATGCGGGGATTATAGAAAATGTGCTGGGCGCCTTCCTCAATTACAAAACATCCGGCATGGGATCATTCAAAGGACTTGGAAATTACCTTCCACTCAATACTACCGACAATTTAATTCCCTTTCCTTTCTTTAGACAGGTAGTAAAATTTGGCACTGACTCTCCGGTTTATGTACTGCTCACTTTGAGTATGATCTACCTTTTTTTGTATTACGTTTTTTCAGTAAGGAAATTTCAAAATGACGACCTGTGATCGGGGAAAATTTCTCAACTGCCGGAATTTTTTGTAAGTTGTTTTAGAGCTGATTCAATTCCGGGATATAAAAAAATAAAACCTTCAGATTTTATTTTCTCATCACTTACCGTAGCACTTTTTAATACTTCTATGCTCCGCTCACCGAGGAAAAGTTTTAAAAAGAATTGCGGAACATGAACGGGAATAAAAAAATTATTTTTTAATGAACGTGCCAGTGTTAAAGTCAGCTCTTTATTTGAAACCGGCACAGGAGCAACCGCATTGTAGCTGCCCCCAACATGACTGTTCTCAATAGCATAGATGATCATCCTGCAAAGGTCTTCAATGTGGATCCAGCTGATTACCTGCCTGCCGCTTCCCAATATAGCGGCAATGCCAAACCTGAAGGATTTTTTAAATTCAGACAATGCCCCTCCCTTCCTGCTTAACACAATTCCGAACCTGAGCTTCACCAGTCTCTTGCCCATTTCTGTAAAGGGCTCCACACTTTTTTCCCAAAGCCTGCAGGTCTCGCCCAAAAAATTCGGATCGGGTTTATCTGGTTCAACAAAAGGCATGGGGTGCATACGGTCATCCCTGCCATACCATCCAATGGCAGAAGCCGAAATAAAGGTTTTCACATGATTCGGATGTTCGCTGAGCGCTTTTACAAGGAATTCGCTGCTTTTGACCCGGCTGGATAAGATTTCTTTTTTATAACGAGGGGTCCATCTCTTATCCATAACTCCTGCTCCGGCAAGGTGTACAATGCAGTCTGCTTCGGAAACGCTCCCTTCATCAATTTTTTGCGTGTTGATATCCCATTCCGCATATCTTACGTGTTCATGGTTTTTGTATTTACCCGGATTTCTGCTCATGATAATTACCTGGTAACCCCTGCTGATCAAAGCGGTTGTTAAATTTTGTCCTACCATTCCTGTTCCGCCTGTTATCATTACTGTAGGCATAGAAATTATTTGTAAATTGGAAAAGAGTCCCGCATATAATGAATGTTTTAGCGGGGTACGATTCTTGTAAAATTATTATTAATTAGCTTGTAATATGAAATTGAAAATACCGGGAATAATTGTAGTGTTTTTGCCTTTGCTGGCAGTGTCGCAAAGGATTACCTATTCAGAAGCCGAAAGGGAAGATACCAGGGCACTGGATTTTGAGGTGATTGGAAAGGTAAGTGGCAATATACTTGTTTATAAGAATATCCGGAATAAAAATGCCGTGAGTGTATATGACAATGACATGAAATTGAAAGAACGTGTTGACCTCAGTTATGTTCCTGATAAAACGATCAATGTAGATTTTGTACCGTACCAGGATTTCGCCTACCTCATTTACCAATACCAGAAAAGAAACACCCTGCATTGCATGGCGGTAAAGCTGGATGGTGAAGCTAAATCCATGGGCGCCCCTGTGGAGCTGGATACCACTTATATAAGTGTATTTGCGGATAATAAGATATACAGTACAATATTCAGTGAGGATAAGAGGCAGATCATGATCTATAAAATTCAAAAGAAGAATGAAAAATTTTATTTTACCACCCACCTCTATGACGCATCCCTGAACCTGATGCACACCAGTCGCATCAGCATTCCTTATGATGAACACAAGGACGCCCTGAGTGATTTCATGCTGGACAATGATGGAAATTTTATTTTCACCAAAGGGCTTAAATCAAGCGCACGTGATCTTATTGGAAAATTAACACTCATGATCAAGCCGCCGGCAGAAGATAATTTTGTTGGACACGAAATCAACCTGAACACCCATTACCTTGATGAAGTGAAAATAAAGGTGGACAATTTCAACAAGCATTATATCATTAACTCATTCTACTACAGGCAAAGGCATGGCAACATAGACGGTTTGTTTTCGCTGGTTTGGAATTCAGAAACCAAAACGCAGGGTCTGGAAAGCGTTGTGCCTTTCAGTGACACGCTCAAAATGGAAGCAAAAGCTGAAGGTTCGGCAAAGTTTGCATTCAATGATTATTTTATAAGGCACGTCGTTGCTAAAAAGGACGGTGGCTTCATCGTGGTGAGCGAGGATTACTATACCCAATCCAGGGGAAATCCATGGAACCGGATGGATTATCTGTATGGCTATCCATATCTTTCCGCTTACGATTATTACTTATACTCTCCTTCTGGTTACTGGTATAGCTACAGGCCAAGAAGCTTTTACAGCAGTGCTGCGCAAACCCGGTATTATTACGATAATATTGTTGTAATGAATTTAGATAAAAATGGCAAACTGATCTGGAGCAACGTAGTGCATAAAAGCCAGTTCGATGATGAAACCGATAATTATTTATCATACCAGATCATGAACGAAGGCGGTGAACTTCATTTTTTATTCAATGAAGTGGAACGAAGAAACCAATTACTTTCCGATCAAAGCATAGTTCCTGACGGTCAGCTCAAAAGAAACCCTACTCTCAAAAGTCTAGATAAGGGTTATGCATTTATGCCGAGGTTTGCCAAGCAGGTAAGTGCAAAACAAATAATTGTACCCTGCACTTTCAGAAACTATATTTGCTTTGCGAAGTTGGATTATTAACATTTGGCCGTCAACTTTAAACCAGGCACAATTTGGTAGGTATTTTTAAAGCCAACAATCCCTTTAATACTTTTATTCTGTTCGTTTATGGATTGTTGCTCAAGCTTATTTTTTTTCTCAATCCACATCAACCTGTTTTGCAGCCGTCGGACGGAGCATTGTACAAAAGCTTTGTTTCGGTGATCATAGTTGCCGGGGGTGTTTTCCCTGTGATCTATCCTGCCATTGCCTATTTTATGTTATTTACACAGGCCGCGATGTTTAACCGCCTTGTAAACGACAGACGGATGATACCACGCCCTAATTACCTTCCAGGGATGAGCTACCTGCTCATCACTTCACTCTTTACAGAGTGGAGTTATTTAAGTGCACCCCTCATCGTCAATACTTTTTTGCTTTGGATATGGGCGAAACTTACGAACCTCGGAACAGCTACTGAGCCCAAATCAATTTTATTCAATCTTGGTATCATCACCGGCTTGTCTTCATTCATTTATTTTCCGTCGCTTGCATTTTGTATTCTAATCGCGTTTGGCCTTCTACTCACCCGCCCGTTTAAAGCGGCAGAATGGATCGTGGCGTTCATTGGAATTATCACACCCTATTATTTTTTGTTCTCTTATTTATACCTGTCAGGGAAATTAGGGCGGTTCAGGATTTCCGGGATGACTTTTGTACCTCCCGCATTTATTAGAAATTACTGGACAGCCACCACAGTTTCAATGGTGCTGTTTGCTTTTTTTATCGGGTGTTTTTTTGTACAGGCAAATTTCCGGCGACAGCTTGTATTGTCCCGCAAAAGCTGGAGCTTACTTTTAGGATACTTGGGTATTGCGGTTTTGCTTGCATGCATCAACAATACCAATACCCTCCAGGTATGGGTGCTTACAGCAATCCCCCTGGCTGCATTCATAGCGTGTACTTTCTTTTATCCCGGAAAAACCTGGTTCCCTCTGGTATTGCACTGGCTGCTCTTTGTGGCGGTGATCGTTTCCACCTATTTTATCAGGTAATGCAGATGAGTTATCTTTGCGAACTAAATCTTCAATCTATATAATGAAATTTGGAGTCGTTGTTTTTCCCGGTTCAAATTGCGACAGGGATATCTCTCACACCTTGCAGGAAGATATGCACCAGGAAGTAATTCAGCTCTGGCACAAGGACAAAGATCTTACCATGTTTAAAACATCAGACTGTGTCATTTTACCGGGAGGCTTCAGCTTTGGTGATTATTTAAGGTGTGGGGCCATCGCAAAATTCAGTCCTATGATGCAAAGCGTAATAGACTTTGCGAATGCCGGGGGAAAAGTATTTGGAATTTGTAATGGCTTCCAGATATTATGCGAATCGGGACTTCTTCCAGGGGTGCTCTTACGAAATGCCAACATGCAATTTGTTTGCAGGAATGTATTCATAAAAAATGAGACAGACAATTCAAAACAGGTTTTAAAAATACCGATAGCTCATGGTGAAGGCAGGTATTATGCGGACAGCAAGACCATAGAAACCCTGGTGGACGGAAAGCAGGTTCTTTATCAATATTGTGACCAGGGCGGAGTCGTGAGTAACAATCACAATCCCAATGGATCCACATTCAACATCGCAGGAATTCGGAACGAAGCGGGCAACGTGTTTGGGATGATGCCTCATCCAGAAAGAGCCAGCAGTCAGAATCTTGGAAATGAAGATGGCAAAAAAGTTTTAGAATCCCTTTTTTCTATAAACTAAAGTTAAATTCAACCGAATCGTTGAACAGAAAACTACTCCCGGGATCTCATGAAGTAAATTTGTTACTACATGATCGCAACAGGTTACCAGCGGAAAACAGCAAATATGAAAAAATTAATTCTTTCTTTATTTACAGCAGGAATTGTAATGGTTTCGTCAGCCCAGATATTAAACCCTGTAAGGTTTGATTACAAAGCAGTTAATAAAGGGAAAAACATTTATGAATTGCACATCAAATCATTAATAGAACCCAAATGGCATTTGTATTCAGTAAAAAACCCAGAAGGTGGTGCACAAGCTACAGTGGTAAAAATTCATGATGTGAATAGCATCGGATCCCTGGTTGAAAAAGGGAAAATGAAAAGCGGCTATAATAAGGAGTTCGGCGTGAATGAAAAGTATTTCGAAAATTCCGTGGACTTTGTGCAATTGGTTAAGTTGAGTCCCGGCGCCCGGAAGATCACAGGAACAATTGAATACATGGTATGCAATGACAAGCAATGCCTGCCTCCCAAAGAAGTTGAATTCAAAATAAAGCTCTGATCAGTTTGAGATCAAAATAATTGGTGGGATAACGATGTTATCCTATTTTTTTATCTTTCAGGATATGAAGAGAAATAAAATTCTTTTAACTGCTTTATTTTGCCTAGCTGTACTTTTTATATTTGCAGGGCCTGCCCAAACAGTTCCAACAGGTATGCATTCAAAAACTTTACTTTCAACATTCCTTGATGGCTTGCGGTGGGGGTTTATCTCTGTTCTTCAGCCTTGTTTGTATGCCATGTTCCCGGTTACGGTTAGTTTTTTTTTAAAGCGCAGCCAGACGAGAATGGAAGGAATAAAAAATGCAAGCCTCTATTCTTTTTCCATCATCGCGATTTTTACTATCCTTGGCCTCGTGCTTACGATCGTGTTCGGTCGTGATACATTGTACCAGATCTCCAGCAGCGCCATCTTCAATCTTTTTGTATTTGCTCTTTTCATGGTATTTGGCATTTCATTCCTGGGCGCATTTGAAATCATGCTGCCCGCTGCATGGACCAACAGGGTGGATTCAAAGTCGCACATCAGCAGTGTTTCAGGAATATTTTTCATGGCGCTGACTCTTGTGCTGGTATCATTTTCCTGTACAGCACCATTTATCGGGAACTTGCTGGTGGACGTTAGCCAGCAGAAAGAACGCGTGGGACCGGTAATAGGATTCCTGGGATTCTCCATTGCGATTGCTTTACCTTTTGCATTTTTTGCTTTTTTTCCCGGCTTGCTGAACAAGATTGCCAAATCTGGTGGATGGCTCAACACACTGAAGGTGTCATTTGGTTTTATTGAACTGGCGATGGCACTTAAATTTCTTTCCAATGCAGACCTTGCGTATCACTGGCACCTCCTCGACAGGGAAGTTTATTTATCTGTCTGGATCGTTTTGTCGGGGCTTTTGGGTTTTTATTTGCTCGGGAAATTAAAATTCAGTCACGATGATCACTTGCCCAAAAATGACTATGAACTCCCATACTTATCGGTACCAAGACTGTTCTTTGCCATTGGTTCGCTTGCTTTCATGGTTTACATGATACCTGGATTGTGGGGTGCCCCGTTGAATGGCATCAGCGGGTGGCTGCCTGAAAATAAAACCCAGGATTTCAACCTGGAAAAATTAATAAGGTCCGCGCAGCGGTCGGATACAGGCTATCACCAGGCCCAACTGGATAAAAGCAGCTATATAAAGCCAAAAAAATACATTGATATTTTGTCTTCTGAAATCCCTGGTGTGGAAGCCTTTTTCGATTTTGACGAAGCAGTCGCGGCAGCGAAAAAATTAAAAAGGCCTGTGATGATCGACTTTACCGGTCATAGCTGTGCAAATTGCCGTAAAATGGAAAGCCAGGTTTTCTCCAGGCCCGAAGTGAGCAGCAAATTTCATAATGAATTTGTTGTGGTGTCATTGTATGTAGACGAAAAAACAGAATTGCCGGCGACAGAAAAATACACCTCTAAATTTGACGGGGCTTCGGTAAAGACAGTAGGTGGTAAAAATCTTGATTTTGAGGCAACGATCGGGAACTCAAATGCACAACCTTTGTACATTTTTACTGACCAGGATGGAAAAATAATTAAGAACGCAGGTGGATATGAACCTGACGTGAAAAGGTTTATAGCGATTATGAATGATGTGGTGCAGGAAAACAGGAAAAGATACCCATAAAAAAATCCTCCCGGAAAATTCCGGAAGGACGTTTATCTGGGGAGTCACAAAACGAAAATTTTACAACGCAATTTGTTTTTCAACCATCATCTTTCTAAGGTTGATCAGCCCATAACGCATACGGCCCAACGCAGTATTAATGCTGCAATTCGTTAAGTTGGCTATTTCCTTAAAACTAAGATCGGCATAGTGCCTCATGATGATGACCTCTCTTTGATCTTCAGGAAGAAGTTCTAACATTTTTCTTACCCTGTCATGGCTTTGATTCTGCATAATGCGGTGGTCGGCGCCGGGTTCAGAAAAATTGATGACTTCAAAAATGTCCCTGTCATCAGAGGTTTTAATGGTGGGTGTACGTTTAACCTTCCTGAAATGATCTACACATAAATTGTGTGCAATTCTCATTGCCCATGGTAAAAATTTACCCTCGTCGGTATATCTTCCGCCTTTCAGGGTGTCGATGATCCTGATGAAGGCATCCTGGAAAATATCTTCAGCAAGATATTTGTCTTTTACCAGTAAATAAATGGAAGTGTAGATCTTGTCTTTGTAACGGTAAACAAGAGTTGAAAGTGCTTCAGCATCTCCATCCATGTACATGTGGATTAAATGCTGGTCTGAGAGATTGGTTAGGGATTTCATAAAAGCTTCTACATTTTGGTTATTGGATATTGTGTAAAGTCAATCCAATAAAGAGAAAAATGCGTAGAAGTCTATGGCGATAGGCAAATAGGTTCTTCATCTTTCTGGATATTGGAACGCCTAAATTAGACATTTAATTCAAATAAACAAATTTTTTTCAGAAATTTTTTTTTAAGCCCTCAAATCCAGCCATATGCACTCAAGGGTTATATATATGGAATTTATTAAACAATTACTTTTGCAGTCTAATAATGAGCACTCCAAGAACCGCCCCAAAAAAACACCCTGTTAAATTTTCCCTGCCTGAAAATTCCATATTGATCAAAGGTGCGCGAATGCATAACCTGAAAAATGTGGACGTAGAAATACCCAGGAACAAACTGGTAGTCGTAACAGGAGTTTCGGGTTCTGGGAAATCCTCACTCACCATTGACACTTTATTTGCAGAAGGGCAGCGCAGGTATGCCGAAAGCTTAAGCTCTTATGCCCGGCAGTTCATGGCAAGAATGAACAAACCAGACGTGGACTATATTAAAGGATTGTGCCCCGCCATAGCAATTGAACAAAAGGTGATCACCCGCACACCCAGGTCTACAGTGGGGAGTATGACAGAGATTTACGATTACCTGAGATTGTTATTTGCCCGCATTGGAAAAACTATTTCCCCCGTTTCTGGAAGGGAAGTTAAAAAGGACGATGTGAAGGATGTAGTAGAAAAAATCAGCAATTTAGAGAAGGGAGATAAAGTGATCATCATTGTAGCATTTAAACAACACCACAACCGGAACATTAAAGATGAGCTGAACATTTTGTTGCAAAAAGGATTTTCACGGCTGGCAGTTCACACGCCCCCGGAGAACAACACGATGGAGATATTGCGCATTGAAGAGGTAATTGAAATGCCGGATCTCAAATCATTTTTTCTGCACCGGACTTTTTATGTACTGATTGACAGGCTGGTTGTAAAAAAATTCGACGAGGATGATAAACACAGGATCGCGGATTCTGTAAACACTGCATTTTATGAAGGTGAAGGAGAAGTTTTCCTGGAGATCAATGGCAATCAGAGTTTACAGTTTTCAAATAAGTTTGAGCTTGATGGGATAAGGTTTGAAGAGCCAGTCCCCAACTTATTTTCATTCAACAATCCGTATGGTGCATGTCCAACCTGCGGTGGCTTTTCTCTCGTTCTGGGTATTGACCCGGACCTGGTGATACCAGATAAACGATTGAGTGTATATGAAAACGGGGTGGCCCCATGGCGTGGTGAAAAGCTGGGGCTGTGGAAAGAAAACCTCGTGAAGGTTGCGAAGAAATTTGATTTTCCAATTCACAAACCTATTATAGACCTCACTACCGCTGAAACTGATCTATTGTGGACAGGCAATGAATATTTTTCAGGTCTCAATGATTTTTTCAGGGAGGTAGAACAGAATTTGTATAAAGTGCAATACCGGGTATTGCTCAGCAGGTACCGTGGCCGCACCATTTGCCCTGAATGCAAAGGCTATCGTCTTCGTAAAGAAGCCTTGTATATTGAAGTGGGCCACAAAAATATTGGTGAGCTTGGAGAAATGCCTGTAAAAGATCTGCAAGTATGGTTCAGGGATTTGCAATTGAATGAATACGAGCTGGAAGTTGGAAAAAGAATTTTTCTTGAAATCAATAACCGGCTCAGAACACTCATGGATGTTGGACTTGGGTATCTGACCCTGAACCGCCTCGCAAACTCTTTGAGTGGCGGGGAAAGCCAGCGCATTCAGCTTACGAGAAGTTTGGGGAGTAATCTTACCAACTCATTATATATACTTGATGAGCCTTCCATCGGCCTTCACTCACGCGATACTGAAAGGCTGATCGTAGTTTTAAAACACCTGCGTGACCTTGGCAATACCGTTGTAGTGGTGGAACATGATGAAATGATGATGAGAGAAGCAGATCATATTATTGATATGGGACCTCTGGCCAGTCACCTGGGAGGGGAAGTGGTGGCCAAAGGAAATTATGATGAATTGATTGACAATCCAAAGAGTCTTACCGGGAAATATCTAAAGGGAGAATTGAAGATCGAACCTCCCAAAAATGTCCGTAAATGGAACCGCTCTCTCATATTGCATGGCGCCAGACAAAATAACCTTCAGAACATTGATGTTGTTTTTCCACTGAACGTATTGTGCGTTGTGAGTGGCGTAAGCGGCAGTGGCAAGACCACGCTGGTGAAACAGATCTTATCACCGGCCCTGAAAAAAATGAATGGAGAATTTGCAGAAAAAATAGGGCTCCATAAGGGATTGGATGGGGATACTGAATATATTACCCAGGTGGAGATGATCGATCAGAATCCAATCGGGAAATCTGCGCGCAGCAACCCTGTTACTTATATAAAGGCATATGATGAGATCAGGGACCTTTTCAGCAAGCAGCCTCTGAGTAAAATTCGTGGCTTTCTTCCCAAGCATTTTTCTTTCAATGTAGACGGAGGTAGGTGCGATGCTTGCAAAGGCGAAGGAGAGCAGGTGGTGGAGATGCAGTTTCTTGCAGATGTGCACCTGCAGTGTGAAGTATGCGGTGGTAAAAAATTCAAAGAAGAAGTACTGGATGTGACCTATAAAGACAAAAATATTTATGATGTTCTGGAGATGAGCGTTGATGAGGCCATAGAATTTTTTAAGGATGAAGGGCGGCAGGGTAGTGATGTAGGGAAAAAGATCAGCCCATTGAGTGATGTTGGTTTAGGATATATCAAATTAGGGCAGTCTTCTGATACACTTTCGGGCGGTGAAGCACAAAGAGTAAAGCTGGCTTCATTTTTAGGCCGCGGCAAGGGTTCAAAAAATGGTTCGGGGCATATTCTTTTTATTTTTGATGAACCCACCACGGGGCTTCATTTTCATGACATCAAAAAATTGCTGACTTCTTTCAATGCACTGATTGAACAAGGTCACTCTATACTCGTGATCGAACATAATACGGATGTCATAAAATCAGCGGATTGGGTCATTGACCTCGGACCGGAAGCAGGGGATGGAGGTGGAAATCTGGTGTATGCAGGACCGCCAATGGGATTGAAGAAGGTGAAAGAAAGTTTTACGGGGAGGTATATTTAAGTTGTGAATTAAAAACAAATGTTCAACACT
>JBDUCQ010000157.1:0-6011 GCA_040003385.1 Ginsengibacter sp.
TGCAGGATAAACCTGCGCAACCTTTCATTTTTATCTTTCAAAGCCGTAGTTAAAAAATCTAACCTTCCGGGCTCATTTTTATGATTCAGGAAGAAGGCAATGGATTCCCTGCGGTCTACATAATTGCCTGCATGGTTGTATTGATAGATAAACTCTTCTGCCGTTTTATGATCTGTTTTTTCGCATACCAAAACTTTGTCTGCATCTACATTGATCATGTCAGGCCTGGAGAGTGCAGCAAAAGAAAAGGTGTCGGAACTATTGTTCATCCATACCTTTCTCCGCGTTTTCTGAGCTCCCTGGTAAACATCGATTGCAAACGGTAGCCTGAATGGATCGCCTTTTTGAGTCTGCTTTACAAAAACTTTAGCCGTTCTACTCACATCATTGTACTCATAGGTAATATCGAGCTTCGGATGCCCGTGGTTGTAGTACCACTGGTTAAAGAACCAGTTGAGATCCTGCCCGGTAACTTCTTCAAATGCCAGCCGAAGATTTTGTGCTTCTGCAGATTTGAATTTATTCCCTGATAAATACAGATTAATTGATTTAAAAAATGCCGAATCACCCACGTAATTGCGCAACATGTTCAGGATACACCCGCCTTTCTGGTAGCCCACTGCATCAAATCCTTCGAAAGCATTTTTATAATTGAACCGTACAAGATTTACTTCTGCATTTGCTGGATTGCCCAGGTAATTTCTGAGGTCATTATAAATAGTTTCCTGGCCTTTTTCTTTGCCATAATTAAATTCGTTCCAAAGCGTTTCGCCATAATCTGCAAAAGATTCATTCAGTGTGATGTTGCTCCAGCTTTCTGTAGTAACGTAATCACCAAACCACTGGTGAAATAATTCATGGGCAATAATTCCTTCCCATGCATTGTCATCCACTAGCTGCCGGGCGTCCTGCTGCGCACTTTCTTCATGAAATGTTACGCTGGTATTTTCCATAGCCCCGAAAATATAATCCCGGCCGGTTACCTGTGCATACTTTGGCCAGGGATAGTCAACCCCTGTTAACCGTGAAAATACAGCCATCATTTCAGGGGTCTTTCCAAATATCCGCCTCGCATAGGGCGCATAGGCTTTTTCTACATAATAACTCACTTCTTTGCCTTTGTAAGTGTCTTTGATCACAGCATATTCTCCCACAGCCATAAACAATAAATAAGGAGCATGAGGCAGGTCCATCTTC
Source organism: Ginsengibacter sp. (assembly GCA_040003385.1). GTDB lineage: Bacteria > Bacteroidota > Bacteroidia > Chitinophagales > Chitinophagaceae > Ginsengibacter. Next base: position 1,198 of record JBDUCQ010000157.1, read on the forward strand.
CATGTATCTGTGCGTGTGCCATCAGCATTTGTTTTTTGACTTGTCATGATCCCGTTGGAAACTGTGAGATATTTTGCCGGCACCGTCATGCTGATTTCATCTGTAGTTTTTTGATTGGGTTTATCTATCGTTGGAAACCAGTAAGAATTCGCCTCAGTTTCTCCCTGTGTCCAAATCTGTGTAGGTTTCCCCTTTATTTCGCCCAGCGGGTTTATAAAGTACAAACCCTTTTCACCCGGCATCATTGAACTTACTTCTGCTTTGTATCCGTTGGGTTTTGAGATATACCTGATATAGATCGTATAGTTTTCATTTGAACGGTAGGCCCTGTTTAACATAACACGAAGGTTCATGCTGTCGTATACGTAATGAAGCGGTATATTTTTACTGGTGGATACCAACGCAACTTCCTCAATTGCCATCCCCTTTGCATCAAGGTTCAGTGAATCAGTAGGATAAAAATGAGGGTGAAGGGTAATCCACGCCTTTCCATACATCCATGAATGATTGTAGTCGAACCTGACATCCAGCCGTGTATGAACAAGGTCATTTAATTTAGAGGCTGTGGGATGATAATTATTCCAGTCAACTGCTGCAGGAGTTATTTGGGCATCAATGCCGCAATAAATAAAACAGAGGGCAAAGGAGAAAAGTAATTTCATAAATTCTTTTATTAAAAAGTTTTCGAATATACGGCAATTTTGTACATTCAAAATATGCAGCCATTATTGCCTTGCCGTTACGTTGTTCCCCGTCCCAATCAATTTTAAAATTCACGTGGATGCACTTTACTATGCTTCAAAAATCATTTATGATGACAAGATTAATTAAATCAATATTTTGCTTTTTTACATTGACAATGTGCTTTTACCAGTTAGCAAAGGGCCAATCAAATGCTGAGTATGATATTGTAATAGCTAACGGAAGGGTAATTGACCCGGAAACAAAGCTCGATGCCACTCGTAATGTAGGCATCATCAACGGCCGCATTGCTCAAATTTCGTCAGAACCGCTAAAAGGAAAACAGGAAATCAATGTCAGCGGGATGGTGGTAGCTCCAGGCTTTATTGATTTGCATGTTCATGGCAGAAGCAATAAAGAACAGGAGTTTCAGCTACATGATGGAGTAACTACTGCGTTAGAACTGGAATGGGGAATTGAAAATCTGAAAGAATGGTATGCATCGCGGCAGTCCAAAGCGTTGATTAACTACGGAGCCAGTGTTTGCTGGCCTTATGAAAGATTTAAGTCAATAGAAAAATACAAGGACAGTCTAAATAAATTGTACCAGTCAAGCAGCCATGGCCAGTCAACACTTGCTGAGCTGATGAATACCATTCTTCCTGGAGCCACAGAACAGCTTACTGCAAAGGAAATGAGTAATACACTTAACAACATTAGATCCTCATTAGACGAAGGCGGGATTGGCATCGGAGTTCCAATTGGATATTTACCTAAAACAAATCCCAAAGAAATGTACCAGGTATTCCAGCTGGCGGGGGAGTTGAATGTTCTTGTATTTACTCACGTAAGGGATCCCAATATCATTTCAATACAGGAAGTAATAACCGATGCCATACTCACCAATGCTTCCCTGCATATTGTGCATATTAACAGCATGTCATTGGGCAATATTCAATTAAGCCTTGACATGGTTGATGCAGCAAAGAAAAAAGGCTTCGATATCACAACCGAGTTATACCCGTATACGGCCGGATCCACACTCCTCCAAAGCGCCATATTCAATGATGGCTGGCAGGAGAAAATGGCCATTAGTTACCAGGACCTGCAATGGGTTGTAACAGGTGAAAGGCTAACTAAAGAAACCTTCGATGCTTATCGCAAAACGGGAGGTATGGTGATCGTACACAATATGAAATCCGAATGGATAAAAGCAGGTATTGCTGCACCAGGTGTTATGATTGCATCTGACGGCATGCCGTATGCGCCTTTGGCACATCCGCGTTCTGCCGGAACTTTTTCGAGGGTTTTAGGAAAATATGTGAGAGAAGAAAAAGTAATCGACTTAACAACAGCACTTGAAAAAATGACCTTTCTTCCTGCGAAAAGGTTGGAGGGAATTGCGCCTATGATGCGATACAAAGGACGAATACAAATTGGCGCTGATGCAGACATTACTATCTTCAATCCCCACACGATAATTGACAAAGCTACTTTTGAAAAGGGCCTGGCTTTTTCAGAAGGCATTGAATATGTGATGGTGAAAGGGGTAATTATTTTGAACAAAGGTAAAATTGTTCCGCATGTTTTTGCAGGGCAACCGGTATACGGAAAATATAAAAAATAGTTATTTGTTCAATTCAGGGAACTTTACGTTCTTAAGAGCTGGCATAAGAAAATGAACATTATGCGTAAACAACCAATGAATAATTTATCTAAAATAATAAAGGCCGGATTGATTGTTGGAACTCTAGATATACTCTCCGCATTTATTTATGTATGTATCAAGACAGGTAAATTTATTCCTGGCGGCATTTTAAAATTTATAGCAAGTGGTATTTTTGGTAAAGATGCTTTTGCCGGTGGAACTTCTATGATAGTCGCAGGGCTCATTTTTCATTACCTGGTTGCATTTGCTTTTACGATCTTTTTCTTCTGGATATCTTCAAGATTAAAATTCATTCTAAAAAATTTCATACTCGCGGGAATTATTTATGGGATCTTCATTTGGGTGGTTATGAACCTGGTGGTAGTCCCATTATCAAACGTACCTCCCCGGCCCTTTGACGTTGTGAATGCAATTATCAACATGCTCATATTAATCATCTGCATAGGCCTCCCCCTTTCCTTCATGGCTGGAAGGATTGATAAGAAAAGTAATTCAGCTTTCGAATTGCATTAAAGACAGAAACAGTTATTTGGTTTTATAACATTTGATGATGGTTCGTTAGCTATCATAATGAATGTGTAATGAAAACGGTCACTTCAGTATCAAAAACGAACATTTGATAACTCAACATTTTAACTGGCTGCTGATTATCAACAGACAAGGATTTGGCGCCTTATTTAGGGTTTAAACAGTTAAAGATCATAGATATGTTTAAAAATTATTTTAAAACAACCTGGCGTAATATCATTCGGCACAAAGTGTATACAACCATAAATATATTTGGACTCGCATTGGGCATTTGTGCCTGTATCGTCATTTATTTGATTACTTCCTATGAATTCAGTTTTGATAAGTTTCATCCTGCTGGTAACCGCATTTATCGCATAGTAGGAGATATACAGGAAAGCAGAGGGGAAAAGAATTTTTTGAATAGCCCCATTCCTGATGTAGCCGGGTTTCAAAGTCAGATTCCGGGGTTTGAAGCAAAGACAGGACTGTATGCTTATGGAGCTAACGTAAGTATCGCGGAAGGAAATAAGGCACTTAAAAAATTTGGCGGCAGGATTGAAGGCACCTATGTTACTTCAAGTGTTATCACCTGGCCGGAATATTTTGATGTGTTTGCTTACCAATGGCTGCAGGGAAATAAAGATGTTTTGAGCAAACCGTTTGCAGTGGTGCTGACAGAAAAAAGAGCGCAACAATATTTTGGCAACATTCCCTTACAAAACATGATTGGAAGGACCGTGATCTATGATGATTCCTTACAGGTAAATGTTGCAGGCATTGTAAAAGACTGGACTGGAAATACGGATTTTGGTTACACCGATTTCATTTCAATCAGTACAGCCACTCATAGTTTTTTAAAGAATGATATCCCTACAGATAACTGGAGCAGCTTACAGCCGCATCGCTCCATGGCCTTTGTGAAGCTTGATAATGGTGTTAGCTCTACTCAAATCAATGACAGGCTTGCATCGTATATAAAAAAGAATGTAAAGTTACATAAAGCCGGATCTTCATTAAGTATGCGGCTTCAGCCCTTGAACGATGTTCATTTCACAACAGATTTTCACCGGGGTGATGATGGTGATAATTTTAGAAAGCCGTACCTGCCATCCTTGTATGCATTAATGGGAGTAGCCCTATTTATCTTAATCATTGCAATAGTCAATTTTATTAATTTATCAACAGCGCAATCTGTTCAGCGGTCCAGAGAAATAGGCGTCCGGAAAGTAATGGGGGGTAGCAGGAAAAATATCATGTTCCAGTTTTTAACCGAAACATTCACGGTTACTTTATTTGCAGTCCTGCTTTCATTGCTGCTGGTTACACCTGTGTTGCATCTGTTTAAAGATTTTATACCTGCGGGAATTACGTTTCATCTTTTCAATTCCCTGACACTTATTTTTTTACTGATCGTTACATTGCTCACTACTTTGCTCGCAGGTTTTTATCCGGCAAGAGTACTTTCTTCATATTTGCCGGTATTAAGTTTAAAAGGCATCACTTCACAAACAGGAAAAGATAAAATAAGCTTGCGCAAAGCGTTGATTGTTTTCCAGTTTACGATCTCCCTGATTTTTATTATTGCAGCCATAATTATCGGCAAGCAGATCAATTTTATGAGCAAGGCTGATAAAGGGTTTAATACAGATGCCATTATTACGATCTATAACTGGGACGATCATGCAGGCAAGCTGAAAGTTTTTGCAGAAGATATAAAACACATTCCCGGAATAGAAAAAGTTTTGTTACAGGGAAATGCGCCAATGGGCTTTGCGCAAAGCATTGACAACTATACTTACAAAGGCAAAGAAGAATTAAATCTGCAGGTTTCGGCACATATGGGCAATGAAAACTATCTAACGTTTTACGGGATGAAATTAATTGCCGGGAGAAATATGCTGCATAGCGATAGCCTGGCTGAACTTGTAATCAACGAAACTCTTGCCAGGGCTAT
>JBDUCQ010000041.1:0-20104 GCA_040003385.1 Ginsengibacter sp.
CCATCATATCAATGACAGGGAAGGCTTTAACAAACATCCCCAACGAAGGCCTATGGGGGCAGGGCGTGACCTTTTTGGAGTAAAAAAAACAGGCGCCGAATTCCCGGTAGAAGTCAGCCTCAGCCCTTATTCAAACGAGGAAGGATTTTTTGTGATTGGATTTGTAAGTGATATTACACCCAGAAAAGAAAGTGAACAATCCGTTTTTGACCAGCAGAAAGAATTGGCAGAAAGGAACCGGACCATTGAAAAAATGAACCATGAACTGGAGAACAAAGTGGTTGAAAGGACACAACAGCTGCAGTCAACTTTAGACGCGCTGGAAGCATCAAAAGATGTACTCACAAAGGCTTTGAGCAAAGAAAAAGACCTGGGTGACCTGAAGACCCGGTTTGTGTCCATGGCTTCCCATGAATTCAGAACACCTTTAAGCACCATCCTTTCTTCAGCTTCATTGCTCGCAAAATATCCATTAACGGAAGATCAGGATAAAAGGGACAAGCACATCCTCCGGATAAAATCTGCTGTTAACAATCTCACCAATATCCTCAACGAATTTTTATCTATTGGAAAGTTTGAAGATGGAATGACCTTAGCCAATAACACCAATTTCAATGCAAAGGAACTGCTGATCAGCATTTGCAACGAAGTGCACGGGCTGTTGAAAAAAGGCCAGAAAATCAGCTATCATCATTCCGGGGATACCCATATTTCTTCAGACCCCACTTTGCTGAAAAATGTTTTATTCAATTTATTGTCGAATGCGATTAAATTTTCAGGAGAAAACAGTTCCATTCAATTTTCGGGAAGTGTAAATGAAAACATGTTTGAAATAAAAGTAAAGGACGAAGGAATAGGCATGTCTCATGCAGACCAGGAACATCTTTTTGAAAGATTTTTCCGTGGAGCAAACGCGGTGAATATACAGGGCACAGGGTTAGGCCTTCACATTGTTGGGAAATATATGGAACTGATGGATGGAACCATCACGCTTAAAAGTGAACTGAATCAAGGAACAGAAGTCACCCTGACGTTTACATTATGAGAAATATATTGCTGATAGAAGACAATGATGAGATCCGTGATAATATTGCGGAGATACTGGCCCTGGCTAATTATAAAATTACGACGGCTGCAAATGGCAAATTAGGTGTGCAGTTCGCATTGGAACAAAAGCCGGACCTGATCATCTGCGATGTGATGATGCCTGAGCTTGATGGATACGGAGTGCTGCACCTGTTGAATAAAAACCCGCAGCTGGAATCCATTCCTTTTATCTTTCTGACCGCGAAAGCGGAGCGCAGTGATTTCAGGAAGGGAATGGAAATGGGTGCCGACGATTATATATCAAAGCCATTTACAGATATAGAGTTGCTCAATGCAATCGAGGCAAGGTTTGTAAAAGCAGATACCATTAAAAAAAATTATTCCGCAGATGAATTAGGCGTAAACGAATTGCTGAAAGATGTAAAAGGCATCGAAACGCTGAATGAGCTGACAAGCTCCAGCAACTTGAATACTTACACAAAAAGACAAAATATTTATACTGAAGGGAAATACCCTAATAAATTATTTTTCATCAGGTTTGGAAAAGTAAAAACATTTAAGTCTACAAGTTCGGGCAAGGAATTAACGATCGACCTTTACAATGAGGGGGATTTCCTGGGTTACAATGCCTTATTTGAAAATTCTCAATACAAAGAAACCGCTGAGGCTTTGGAAGATTGTGAGCTGTGCATCGTTTCGAAAGAAGATTTTGAAACACTGATCTACAACAGTCCACAGGTGGCGCAAAAATTTATCCGGTTGCTGGCGAAAAATGTATCGGAAAAAGAAACCCAGCTTTTAAACCTGGCGTACAATTCATTGCGCAAAAGAATTGCAGACGCCTTGTTACAGCTCCGGGACAAATACAAAATTCCTGCTGTTGAAAAATTCAGCATTCACATCTCCAGGGCCGACCTGGCCAACATTGCAGGCACGGCAACTGAATCGTTAATCAGAACACTGAGTGATTTTAAAAATGAAGGATTGATCACGATCAAAGAAGGAAATATCACCATTTTGAATGACCATAAATTGTCATCCATGGTAAACTAAAGAAATTGCGCGATCGATTTATTGAACTGGTGCCGTAAACTTGAAAAATCTTTTTCAAAAAAGCCGATCTCGTTCCTAAGCTTCTCCTGCTTTTTTAAAATTGTATTTAATAAAATGACATTGTTGAAATTTTCAACTATATATTTTTCATGATGCTTCACGTCATTTTTCAAGTCATCAATGAACTGGTCTTTCAAAATAAACTGGCTTTGAAAAAATTCAGCTACGATCAAAAATTCTTTGTCTTCTTTATTGTCCACAATAATACTTAACCTGTTTTTAAGCAAATTGTTCTCCTGCTTAAAAAAATCAAGGGATCTTCCCCACGTTTTATTTTCATGAACAAACTGTTCCTGCTTTGAAATTTCCATAACCTGGCAACAAAAGAAATAAGGTGATTCAATTGCTATATGTAAATATCTGTAATATGTATCAATTTAAACATGATTTTTTTACCGGGAAAAACTGATACGCATCATAAATCGAAACCAGTATTATATTGAACCCTGGTTTGCCGAAAATTTATTGGAGGAAACCCAATATTTTCGGGCCTTTAAATAAGTCAAATTCATATTACAGCACCCGCTTCATTCTGGGATTCTCAGATAACTGTAAAAAGCGGCGGCAAGGAAAGTTGATTGATCTGCCGTCTTAGTTCCAGCAGCCTATCCATGAAAGAATCGTCAGTTTTGGAGTTCACATTCCCGAATGAAGAATCAAAAATTTCTAACCCATTGGGTGATCTTTCAACCCGGTGATTGACCTCATTCAGCATGCTTCTTGCTTCCGATTTTAATTCTGCTATCGAATTCATAAAACAATTTTTACAATTAAGACGCCTGTACAGGTGCCAGCAATTTCGTCTCCTGGGGTAAACCTGCAGACAGCTTTTTTATTTTTACCAGCTGTATTACAAGGTAAATGATAGTGCTCCAGATGCTGATAACCAGAGAATATGCCATCAGCAATAACCAGTATGGGGTTCTAAACCGGGTAGACCATAGTGTTCGCTGGGCAAAGAAATTTTTATCGGTATTTGCAGCAATCCCCCAGGGAACATTTTTTTCAACAAGCAGGTTTCCAAGCTTATCATTGTCTTCCACTTTTGCAACAAGTATAATATTCCCTTGCTGGTCTGCGGGTAAACTATCTTTATTGAATTCAACTGTCACCGCGCCGGTGGAATCAGTTGTATATGTCTCTTCTTTGCCTGCCGTTAGTTGCCCGCCTAAACGACGGATCCCCACCCTCATGTCAACATCCTTTACACCTGTCCATTTATTATTTTCAAATTCAGATACAGTCACCTTTATGTTTTTGGTGTCGCCATCTCTCAAAGTATCAATCTCTATTTTTGATCTGGTAACTGATAAGTCTGTAGTTGCTTCATCAAAATTTTTATTGGCTTCCGACACTGCAGCAAACCGGTGTGTCGCAGAATTATCCCAAAAAGATTTAAGTGCAATTGGGATTACGGCTTTGGCAACTCCTTTTTCATTTGTGGTGACTCTTGCGACCAGGTGATCAATGGCAACACTGTCAAGGTAAAGGTTGATGACTGCACCGCTTACCGGTTGAAATTTTTTATTGATTTTTGTTTTTGCATGAACCATGAGGTAAATCAACTTGTTGCCTGTCATATAATAGCCAACATTCATTACCAGTTCTGGCCTGGTTGAATCCTGGGCAAATGAATACCCGCAATTCAATAAAGTTGCCAGCAGTAACGTTCCCATTGTATTTTTAATCTTCAGGTTCATGATCGCTTTGTTCAGTTATCGTTTCGTGGATTGGAATGATGGGATATATTCTTGCGAAAAAAGTGATCACCAGTAAAGCACCTGCAAGGGACCCCATTGCTATGGCCCACTCCTCCCAGCTCGGAAAATAATGATGGTAACTTTCAGGAACTTCCTGCATAGGCAATAGAGGATGTAATAAAGTGGGAGTTACGATCAGGTATCGTTTAAACCATGCACCCACCACTACCATCACACCTGCAATAAACACTGGCAATGGCCTTCTTCCTTTTTTGAATAAGAGGATCAGCACGGGGATGATCATTCCTACTAAAATTGCAAACCAGAACATAGGCGCATACTCACCACTGAATAATTGCGTCAGGTGTGCCTCTTCCGATTTTTTCATTTTAAATGCGGGAACGAGGTATTCATTTACATTAAAATAGAGATAGACCAATGCAAGCAAGACCACTACCCGTCCCATTTTCTCAAAATGTTTCTCAGTGATATATTTTTCAAGATGGTAAGCCCGGCGGAACGTATACATTGCAACAACCACGCCCCCGGCACCTACCAGGAAAGCTCCTGAAATAAAATAAGCGCCAAAGTTTGTACTGTCCCACCCGGGGCGATAGGTGGTTGCAAACAGCCATGATGTTACCGTATGGATACAGAAAGCCACCGGAATGATGACAATACAAAGTATGTTGATCGATTTGTTACTGATGCGAAACTGTTCGGCTGTCCCTTTCCAGAATGACCCCTGGAAACGGTACAACTTATTTAATGCTTTTCCGCTTTTTTCCCTGAACTGGAGGAGGATCTTAAAATCAGGCAATAGTGGAAAATACAAAAGCAATGCACTGATCACAAAATAAGTGCCTATCACAATTACATCCCAGATGATGGGTGATTGAAGCCTTCCGTGTAACAGCAGGTTCATAAACCGCTCCGGGCGCCCCATGTCTACTACGATAATGATAGAGGCAAATACGATTGCAGACAATGCAATGATCTCCGAAATTCTTGTGAGTGGTGTGCTCCATTTAACATTGGCGAGGCGGAAAATGGCAGTGATCAAAGAACCGACGAGGCTGATGGCAACAAAAAAAACAAAATTAGAAATATAGATTCCCCATGATACGTAGTCTCTCATATTGGTAACACGCAAGCCATACCGAAGCTGCCGGTAGTACGCAAATATTCCGATCATACAAATCGCGATCAGTATCCCCGTCCAGATCATTCCACGTTTCCCAAATTTCTGCGGAAGAAGATCCAGCGTGATCTGCCGTGCCTTTGCCAAACTTATTTCTGCCATCACTTGTTTATTTAGCGTTCAATTTCAAATCATCTGCATTGCGGTTTTCAAGACCAGATTCATAAGGGAAGCTCCTGCTTACGGGTGGTAAATAATATACCCTTGGTTTTGTTCCCAGGTCTTCCATCAGCCTGTATCCTGCCTTGTCTTTTATCAGTTCGCTGAACTGAAATGTTTCCGCACCGTTGGATACAGAATCTTCATTCATATCTCCAAAAAAGAATACTCCGTTTGGACATGCCTGCACGCAATGTGGCAATTCATTCTTCCGTGTCATATCAGGACAGAAATCACATTTGCCGACTGTTCCTTTTTTTTGAGGCATGCTTGTTTCGCATGAATATTTAGTTGCCGCCACCGCTTCTGTGAGCACAGGTTCTTCCCAGTTGAATACCCGGGTTGTATACGGGCATGCAGCCATACAAAACCTGCAACCGATGCACCGGTCACTGTCGATCAGCACAATTCCGTCTTCCCTTTTGAATGTTGCATCAACAGGGCAAACCTTTACACACGGTGGTTCATCACAATGCATACACGTTGTAGGTTCCCAATAAGGCGCTGTAGCCGGACTGTCTTCAATGCTCAGTACCTTGATCCAGTTTTGCCCCGGATGTACCCCATGCATATGATTGCACGCAGCCTGGCATGCCTTTACATTTTTACATCTTGCAAGGTCGATCACCATTACAAATTTTTTTCCCGCGATTCCTTTCCTGGCTTCATCATTGGATACGGGTGGCAGATCGGCCACCGGCCTTAAAAAAGCCTTGTCCATTTCTATGACCTCACCGTCAACTGACAATAACTTCACAGTTTCTCCTGACGGTTCTATGTGTGTAACTTCTGATGAAAATGGATTATTTTTATCGCTGCAGCCTGCAATTGCAGCGGTTGCCATTAGCCCGCCGAATAAAAACTCCCTTCTCGAATTTTGATGTATTTCTTCCTTGGTATTGAGACTCATAAAAGATGTGTTTAGAGTTGCGGATATTTATGCTTCACAAATATTTTCAGATCTTTCTCGTTGATCTTTTTACCTGTTGGCACCAGGAATTTTTTATCTATTTCAACAAGCTTTCCATCCTGTGTAAGCATTTTTACAGTATCGGCCTTTTTGGATTTTGTATGGGGAATGAATTTAAAAACGGTTGCTGTTGAAACCAGGGCGGTTGCCCATATAAGGAATTTTTTCCTTGATGAAATTTTTCCAGGCTCTTGAATCATTCTGAATATTTGAATATGAACTAAAGGTAGTCGGGTAGTTTTTTATTTTTCATAACATGGCTCAACGGCCATTATGATTTACATCATAGAACATGAACAAAAAAGGTCCCTTTCATGGCGACCCGTTTTGCGTTCGATTTCCATTGACAATTATTTTTTGAGCGTCCGCATATAATTCACAATGCTCCACCTGTCATCCTCATCTGCGATCTTCTTTTTAAAAGCCGGCATGTCTCCATGACCTTCTGATAATTCATAAAAAAATGTGCCATCAGTTTTGGCCTGAACATCAGCCTTTGAAAGATCACCTACTTCCGATTTTAACTCTGCTGCTTTTGGACCATCACCCAAACCCTTTGCACCGTGACATGATTTACAATGAGTAACCCACAAAGCTTTGCCGGTTGCAGTTCCTGCTGCATCCTTTGGAACCGGGTTTTTTTTGTTCTTGGCTACATCAGGTATCACCCATGGCTTTTTTTGAAAATTCTCTTTAAATGTAAAACTGGCGGCTACGAATCCAGTTAATAGAAGAGATACAATTGTTTTTGTTTTCATTTATTCTGTTTTAAGTGATCAATGTTATTTTTTAAAATAAAACCCAAGCTCTGTTTCTATATTCATCATATCGGTCAACTCCGGGTCCTTGTCCTTATCAAAAAGAAAAATTCCGGCAATATCATTCTTTGAATCAAGATCGATAATGTCTTTTGTTTTATCAGCTTTGATAAATGACAGGTACCTGGCTTTGGAAATTTCAATCACTTTCACATTCGGCCAGCTCTTCAATACCATCCTCGCATTTCGCATTTGATAGAAACTTTCATGAGTAAGGCTTTCATAAATATTTCTGGGATTGACTGACCTGATCTTTTCAAGCTGAAGTGAATCGGGTTGATAAAACACGGCAGAAGCTGCGCTGATTATCACGGTATCTGTGAAGGTAGAATGCGGTTTTGCAATGACAGTACTTGTGAGGTTATTTTGGACTGTTGTTTTTATTTTGCTGCCCTTTTCCTGGCAATTAAAGCACATTAGAGCAAGCACCGTAAAAATGCTGGTGTGGAAAGTAATCCTGAAAAAATTATTTTTTTCCATCGCTAAACGTCAGTCAGATCAAACTTCAATTTTCTTAATAGTACCACAACCTTGTTATATTAAACCCGATCAAAAATCTCCCTCCTTTCACACGCATACTTTCATCCTTTGTAGTGGCAGGATCATCTGTCCGGCGATCGGGATGCGTTTTACTCAGGTCGTTGAAACCAAATGCACTATTGGTATTATAAAGGTTATTCCGCTGAGGATTCAAGTAATAATAATTGCCCGCGAATACCTGGAATGTATGCCCGCTGCTGTTAAATTCAAAGCCAAGTGATAAGTTGGGATCCGGGTTGTTTGTCGCGTGCTTCGTGATGGGCTGATCATAATTGAATATGATCGAGGTCACCGTGGTAAGTTTGTATCTCCCTGCAACAGAAAATGCAAAGTGATCATGCTTCATTGATTTGAAGATCTTTCCAAGTGTATCTGTATAATAACCACTCACAGCATTCTGGTGTGAAACGCTTGGCGCGATCTGCAAAGAAAGTTTGTTGGAAAACTTTCTTGCGATGATGAGCTGGTTAAAAAACACATAACGGTCTGATGTATGCGCAATAACGCTTCCGTCATAAATTGCCACTTCCTTTTTTGTGTTATCGGCTGCATTTCCATAATAGGTAATGCTTACCGGGTACTTTCCTTTTAATTGTGTGATGATGGCATACTTGGCACTCAAATCCAAAAGCATATTGTCTTTGGTGATTCCTATCCCAAGGTTCAGCCTGTTGATCGGTGAATAACTCATTCCGAGCCTGATATTGGCGCCTGCTCCCAGCAGTCCCCAAAGGTCCTTGGTTCCATTGTTCACGGTGCCAAACCTATGCTGGATGTCCATTTCCATAGCGCCTTTGATCGGCACCATCACCGTTTGATTGTCGATGATCCAAACACTCTGGAAAGTAGCTTTTGCAGGCTTTTTCCTGGAGGGTGCAATTGTTGTATCGGTTACTTCAACAGAACTGTCCGCAACAGCTGAACCGTCTTTCACGGATGAACTGTCCTTAACTGCTGTGCTGTCTGTCTGTGCCAAAATATCGCCGTTCGTCAAAAAAAGGCAAATGAAAAACAGGGAAGCGAAGGGTAACCATCTTTTTGGCTGTATAATTCTTTTCATTAGATTATTTTTTTTTGATCATTAATTATTGGGAGCGCCATTCCTGATCCAGTCATATACTTTTTGTCTGTCTGCAGCATTGGGAATGTGTTCTCTCATTTCTCCATTTATCTGTATATACAATATGCTTGCTTTCGGAACGCTTGTATTTACAAAGCCCCCATTGATGATCTCCTGATAAGAGATGTCTGTAGCCATAAATGGTTTGTGTGATCCTTCTACGTGGCAGCCGGAAATACCGCAGCTTGCATTAAACAGAGGTGCAAGCTCAGTTTTAAAGCTCACCGCCTGTGGCGGTCCATCAGGATCGGCCGTTGTTTGCGGGAGTATCACATCTTTATAACAACTGGTCAGATAAATTGCCATTGCGAACATCAGTCCAGCAAAAACTATAATTCGTTTCATTGTAATTTCATTTTGCGATGATTATTTGTTGTTGAAATTCATGTTGCATTCAATTTCAATGTTATCCGAGATGCTGGTGCTTGTAACACCAAAATCCCTGCAATTGAACTGGAACTTCAGTTGTAATCCAAATACGCTGTAAGGAGCAGCTGTGCCGGCTCCAACTGAAGCTTTCCTGATATATTTCAGCCTGCCAACTATCGACTGTGTTAAGGGTGCGGCTAGTTTGCCCTGCCATGTGAGGTTGAGGGTAACCACATAATCAGCACTCGATGCATCGAATTCAACCTTTGTAGTTTTGATGCGAGCAATATTTGTGAGTGTGAGGTTTTGTGTCCCGGTTACTATTGCGACTGTACCGAGAGCACCGACGTTACAACCCGCATCTCTTCCGGGTTCTCCTGTATTGGAAGTATTGATCTGCACATAGCCGTTCAAATAAGTTTTGCCGGGTTCATTTTCATAGAAAGCCCAAGCCGTATCTTTTAAAGGCTGGCCCGACATGATATAATTCTGCGTTTCAGCATCAAGCACATCATGCATTCCAAACTGGTTAAACCTACCTGTTAGCAAGCCTGCTGCGCCTATGTAAGCGCCCTGCCAAAGTACACTTGAATGAACTTTGTCGAGCTTCCACTGGCTGCTGTCTCCAACGATCATGCTTCCGGGTAAATGGACACTTGTGCCGCGCGTAACATTTTGGGTTGAGGTAACAGGTGAAGGCAAAAGTACCTCATTGTCGTGCCTGCAACTTGCGATGTATCCAAAGCTACTAATGAGGAGTAACAGCACAAGCAGCATTTTATTATTAAAGAGTTTCATAAAAATTTTTTAAGATAAAAATTGGTTCACACGCAAATGTGTCGCTGATTATTAAATCTTTTTATGAGCGTTGTCAATGAGCAATATGATTGATGTCACAAGTAAAGATGGTATGACGTACGAGGTATCAGCTGTCTGGTATTACGCCTTAGGGATTATGAATTGATAGTTAGGTATTAGAAATTAAACAGATATTATCCTGTTGACTATCGACGATTGTGACATGAAGCGCTAACAATTATTCCATAATACCTAAGTCCTAATTCTGAATCTTTTTCTTCCTGCATCTACCAGTAAAATAATTGCGAGGGTAACGGAATTCAGGAGAAGGCTGACAGTATAAATTTTCATGTCGTTTTTGAGAAGGTCATTGTCAAATGAAGAAATCATAAACAGATCATACAGCAATAAGAAAAAAAATACAAGGCTGTGGAGAAGACTGAAAACAGGATTTTTACCGAATGCTGGGATCCAGAACAAAAGTGCAAGAATCCCCCATATCCTCCAATATGAATTGAAAAGTTGTGCAGGGATGTTTTTCAGCGGACCTGGATAATTATCTTTTAAAACAATTCCAAGAAATAATGTGGCCGTAAGAGCGTACCCAAAGGGTAGCAAAGTTTTCAACCTGTTCGCAAAAGGCCGGTGTTCGCCTGCAAAAAAGATGACGAGAGAATAAATGAGAGGGTAACCTGCAAAAAATGCGATTAGTTCAATCCGTTCAATGTATGATACAAGGTCATTGTTCATGATCGGACTGATGATGGTACATGTTAAAAATTGAAGACGCTCATAAGTATGTAAAAGTATTTAATTCCATACCAGCATTAAATTCAGATACAAAATACTTTTCCGTCAACCTGGGGTCAGAGAAGTACAACCGCAATGCTGTATGCGATGATCAAAACATCGATCATCCATGCAAAAAATAATACAGGCAGTGTAACTTTCTGTGGCTGCGCCGCAAGGTTTACAACCAATACAGGAACATTTACTACACAGGCTATGATCCATAAACTAAAATTGTTGGCAGCAAAAAACACAACTGCCATTAAAGTAAGAGGCAATACCGCTCCAATGCCACCAAGAAGTGCCATGCCCATCCAAAATAACCTCGAGTCTTCCTGTTTGTTGCACCAGGCAACAAACCTGCTGAGTAAACTGGCCTGGTTAATATAAGTTGCAGCATAGGGTTCATGACGAAAAGTTCGGAATGTGTGAGATGAAATAACGTGTTGCATATAATAAATATTTAATACAAATTTCCAACAGGCCGGTAACAAAACAAATGATCACCGTCATGTCCACACCTATTTGTGGTTAGCATGGTAGTATGATCTGTATCAGTAGTAATGATGAGATTTGCTGATAGGAGAAAGGTTCATTGAAGAACCTTGCCGCATATAGGATTTTGTGTGTGCACCTACAATCCAGTTTATGATTAACGTGGTAAGTTTGCAAGCTGTGGACCGTGGACGGTGGACTGATTTAAAAAGGGATAGATCTAATATTCTGCTCTTTCAAATTCAAAAGACTTGAATCTTTCAAAAGCTGCCTTCTCAAGACCTTCCCTGTGATTGGGATGCGCAATATTGATCAAAGCATTTGCTCTTTGATGCATATTTTTTCCAAGCAGAAATGCAGTGCCATATTCTGTTACTATATAGTGAGCATGAGCCCGAGTTGTAACCACGCCTGCTCCTTGTTTTAAAAATGGGACTATCCTGGAATGTCCATCAGAAGTTGTTGAGGGCATCGCAATGATCGGTTTACCGCCTTCTGACAATGCGGCTCCGCGAATGAAATCCATTTGCCCTCCAACACCGGAATAATGATAGGTCCCGATTGAATCGGAACAAACCTGACCTGTAATATCTATTTCAATTGCACCATTGATAGCGGTTACTTTTGGATTGGTACGAATGATGGAAGTGTCGTTCACATAATCAATGTTCATAACAATTACGGAAGGATTGTCGTCCACGAAATCATACAGTTTCCTGCTGCCTAATAAAAATCCGGTTACAATTTTCCCCCTGTATTTCTTTTTGTGTTCATTGGTGATTACCCCACTTTTTACTAACGGCAAAATACCATCTGAAAACATTTCTGTATGCAACCCCAGTTGCCTGTGATGGGTAAGACTGGCAAGCACAGCATCCGGTATTGAACCAATTCCTGTCTGAATCGTTGCTCCATCTTCAACAAGCTCTGCGCAATTGGCTCCTATCCTCAGCGCAATGTCGCTCAGCTCTTTACTGGTCACTTCGGGGAGTTCATGTTCACCATAAACCAAAGCGTCAAATGAATCAATATGAAAGATGCCATCGCCGAATGTTCGCGGCATCCTTGGATTTACTTGTGCAATCACATGTTTTGCTGTTTTAATCGCTGTTGACGCAACATCTACAGAGACTCCAAGTGAACAATATCCATGTTTGTCGGGCAACGACACCTGCACCAGGGCAACATCAAGCGGAAGAATATTTTTTCTGAAAAGATTCGGTATGTCACTCAGGAATACAGGGATATAATCTCCGCGCCCGTCATTCACTGCTTCCCTTACGTTGCAAGAAACGAAGAGTGAATTGATCCGGAAGCTTTCGTGGTATTTTTTATCTGCGAAAATTGCTTCACCCTGTGTACTGATGCTGATGAGCTCAACATTTCTGAGCTCCTCGGCGCGTTCAACCATTTTCATTAATAATAAATGTGGAGTGGCAGCTCCACCATGTACAAATACCTTGTCAAATGATTTGATCACCTGTACTGCTTCTTCCCCTGAAATATATTTGCTCATTCTTTTAAAATTAAAATTGAAATAAAATATTTTTAGTGCGCGCTTGTTCAACAGATAATGAAACCCTGCAAATATTCATTATCGAAGGTCTTGGATTTCCAAATGATTTAATGTGATTCAAATCAGTTGTTGAGCTATTTGTTGTCATTTGTATAAAAGGTCACCGGAGAACAAATGTGAAAACTTCTTATCACTTCAGCTTTTACAAAAAAATCGAGTCGATCAAGCACATGTAATTTTTATTTGCAAAATTAATTTACAACCTCTCAACCATGTTACAGGATCTTAATATTGTTAAACCAGGCCGTATTCACATATTCTATTAATATTAGATATACAGATAAAATAGTTTCTATTATATAAGCACACACAAGCACTCATTTAATAAAAGCGTGATTAGTATTCACTAAAGAATTGAGCATATATATTTATATATGGAAGGCTCCGTTATTATATCATTTAATAATCTTAATATTTGTTTTGATCCCATCCCTAATCGGTACATTAATATTTAAAATCTTGAAATTTCCAATTTTTTAAATCATTTCTTAAAGGAACAACTCCTGTACATGAAAAATATTTTTTACTCATGATCTGTGTCATTTCTATTCCTGATGGTAATCATAATAAAAGCACTCCTGGGACAATAACTTCACCATGTATTAACAACTTATGGCAAAAAATAAAAAATTAATCCTGTTACTTTCTGTTTTGTTATTCAGTGTTTGTAATGCACATGCACAAACCAGGAAATTTCCCGCTCCTGCAACGGCGGATACCATAAAAAATCCATTAAAAGGAAACGATGCCTCAATTATTGCAGGTAAGAAAACTTACATAAAATTTTGTGTTACGTGTCATGGTGATAAAGGGAAAGGAGATGGTATTGCTGCACCAGGTTTAGCCAAACCCCCTGCAGATCATACTTCAGCCTTTGTACAAGGCCAGACGGATGGGGCTCTTTTTTGGATTATCTCCGCTGGCAATCGCCCTATGCCTTCATACAAAACAACACTTGCCTCCAATCAAAGATGGCAAGTGATAAACTACATTAGGACTCTAAAAAAATCTAAATAACAATCATGAAACTTTTATTAATAATTTGCCTGTTGCTTGGATGTAGCAGCATCCTTTCAGCTCAAATAGGTGACAGCACCAAAGCAAACGATGACAGTATTCCGATAAAAGATGTTTCAGAAGTTCTAAATGGGAAAAATAATTTTGCTGTGTTTGGGAATGCTGAAATGATTTATTTCGCAGATAAACATAATAATAATTTTGGTGAGGTAAATTTCAAGCCAATTTTTTTATGGAAATTATCTGAAAAGCTTTTTGTTGAGGCAGAGCCTGAATTTGAAACAGGAGGAGGTTCTCTTGATATTGGGTTAGAATATGCCAATATGTGCTATATCGTTAACCCATATCTCACGCTCCATGGGGGCAGGTTTCTTCCAAAATTTGGGGCTTACCGGGGTAGAATGGGTGAAGCATTTATCAATCGTTTTAGCACTGCTCCTGTAGGATTTGGTGATGGGGGTATAGGCGCCATGAACGAAGTAGGTGTGGGTGCTCAAGGTGGATTTGGAGCTGGAAGCGCCAAAATAAATTATGAACTTTATCTCTCTAATGGCGTACAGATATTAACTGATGAAGAAAATGCCGGTCAGTTTGAATATGAAGCATACGCGGCCAATTCAAGTGCAAAAACAGTAGGAGGAAGAATTGGGTTATTACCCTTTTCTAATTCAAGCCTTGAAATTGCATATTCTTTTCAAAATAAAACTAAGACCGGTGAAAAAGGAAGTGCTTACGAAAATATTGGCGTTAATATGCAGGCATTTGATCTAAACTATTGGGGACATATCAAATCAATTAAAACTGATGTGAGAATAATTGGTGAATGGAAACACCAAAAAGTAGATAACGCTGTTTATTATAAAGCTGACAGCACTACTTTTACTTTTAACAATTCACCCACTGCCTATTATGTGGCTGGTTCAATAAGACCGGCGTATCTGAAAAATGTTATTCTCAGAAATATAGAACTGGCTGCCAGGTATTCAGAATTTAAAAGACCGGAGCACTGGGGTGGCGACACCAACCAATTCGCTTTCTCACTCGATTACTGGTTAAAGTGGAATACCGTTATAAAATTCACTTATCAAACTGAGAAGAATATAGATAATGCATTTTATGGACAGATTGTGTTTGGATTTTAACTTTTAAACTATTTAAAAAAAATGAAAACGAAGAACATCATAATATACGCCCTGGTTTCCGTTATATCCCTCGGAATCATCGGAATAAACAGCTGTGAAGTTTCAAAGAAAGTTCAGGCTAAAACAGGAACCCAGCTTTGGGGCGAAAATTGCGGGCGATGCCATAATGCGCCAGGGCCGGGAGAATTCAACAACACCAATTGGGATATTGTTGGAACCCATATGCGCATTAGAACCAATATCACTGAAACAGAAGAAAAGAAAATAGTAGCATACCTTATAAGCACAAATAATTAGTGTGAGACAAAAATCTTCTAAAATCGATAGAATATCAATAATAGGAACACGTATGATTCTTAGACAGAACCTATTTGCCTTTCAGTTTTCAGATAAAAAAAGATTTGATTAATTTTTGCCATCATTCTTACGCATGAATTCAAGAATCTGGCGTGCCTGGTCATCTTTAATGTCCTGGTTTGGCATACGTACCAAACAGGTTACCATCTCCTGCTGCGCAACAAGATCCTGATCCAGCATAACTTGTGTGTTGGTTGTGAAATTCATGATCCATTCAGGAGTTCTTCTGTCAGTCACATTTTTCCATCCTGGGCCAACTAATTTTTCATCTGTGAGTTTATGACAAGCGAAGCATTTTGCCTCATAGATAGACTTCCCTTTGTTTATCATAGCCTGGTCCAATGGATGCGTTAGTTTAACATCATTGAACCTGCCAATTCCTTTTGAATTAATTCCCTGGGAATTAACCACAGTATCTGTTTTTTTTACAGATGGCATTGCATTTTCTTTAGATTCCTGGCGATGTGTATTACAGCCGGCTACGCAAAAACTAGTAAGTGTAATAAAAATGGGGAAGAAAATTTCACGATTCATTTCATCGTTTTATCGAGAATGATAAAGTTAATCAAATTTATATATTAATGCAATTAATGAATTTATGAGTATTTCACTCCTAACAAATGGCAGTTCTGTAAATCTGATTTTAGATAAAATAAAAATCCAACTCTCTGAAAACCAGGTGAATCATGCAAGTTCTAAATTTTAGATAGCTGAATTCAAATTAGATTGATTTTAAGTCTGGTTTTAGGCGAATAATTTTTTTAATTCTAAAATCTGGGAATCATGACTTCAATCAATATTTAAGCTGTTCCTCATCATAATATTGTCGGTCAGGGTGCAATAAGTTTGTTCCAGGTTTACGTATGTGAATTCTAAGGAGTATTTATAGATCCTTAAAATAATTCATTAAAATCTCTCAATATGGAACCATCAAATTCAATCCAACTTTTTATTTACAGCTCTCTCCGCACAGGCTTTCACCGTAAGTCATATCATTATATAGCTCAGTATTTCACTTTCTTGTGCTCTGCGAAAGTCAGGGGAAGCCTGAGCGTTTGTGAAGGACATGCAATCGCCACCCCATCGAATGATTACTATATAATGGGTGAATTATACAAGCTCACCAACACTAAGGATTTCGCATGGGTATTTGCACAATTAGACGATTACGAAGGACTCACAGCTGATCCCGGCGAGATACCTTTATATCGCAGGGAATTGACTACGGTTCACAAAGATGATAACACCGTTACAGCAGCATGGATATACTGGAGCACACAGAATCCCGGATTTTTGATTCCCTCAGGCGATGTTATGGAATTCCTGGAATCGAGAAATCTTTGAGAAATCATGCCTGGTATTTTGTACCCAACTTCATCTTCTGTTCCAGGCAAATATGGTTTTCTTATTTTAAAGCAATACTTTAGAATTCAAATTTTTTAAACCATTGAAAATCCGTTTCAATTATTGGGACTAAAATGCAGGATCTTACAGACGAAATATTTGCATTTAAGCAACTGCAAAAACAATTTGCAGAAGAATATGAATCCATTTTTTATGACCGGATGGCGGCCAAGACTATAGTCATTGTTCCCAGTCTTACATTAGACCAGGAAATATTGGCAAAAATAGATGGGGTTAGCCATTACGAGGAACGGCTGCTTTGCCTGCTCATGTTATTGCGGATGCCGAATACACATGTAATTTATTTAACCAGCACACCGGTTCACAGCATCATCCTGGATTATTACCTCCACTTGCTACCGGGTATAACGAGCTACCATGCACGCCAGCGATTGAAGACGCTAAGCTGCTTTGATATTTCGAATAAATCACTCACTGAAAAAATCTTAAGCCGCCCGAGATTGATTGAGCGCATCCGTCAAAGCATCCCACCGCACCACAAAGCGCACCTGGCCTGCTTTAATGTAACAGCGGCAGAGCGTTCTCTTGCAGTAAAGCTTAACATACCATTATTTGGCTGTGATCCTGACCTGTTGTACCTGGGAACGAAAAACTTTAGCCGTAAAATATTCAAGGCCTGCAATATTGATACACCTCCCGGGTATGAAGACCTGAACTCAGAAGAAGACATCATCAATGCACTGGCAAACCTGAAGCAAACAAATCCCGGGATGCAAAAAGCAGTTGTAAAATTGAACGATGGATTTTCAGGCGAAGGCAATGCGGTCTATTGTTACCAGGATATGGACCCGGGTCATGATCTTAAATTGGAAATAAAAAAATCCATGCGCCTGAGTTTACACATCGTGGCGCATGATCTGACATACAAGACCTTTTTAAAAAAGTTCCAGCTCATGGGCGGGAT
This sequence comes from Ginsengibacter sp., assembly GCA_040003385.1. Classification (GTDB taxonomy): domain Bacteria; phylum Bacteroidota; class Bacteroidia; order Chitinophagales; family Chitinophagaceae; genus Ginsengibacter. Next base: position 17,541 of record JBDUCQ010000041.1, read on the forward strand.
CGTTGAAGCATTTGTTGAAGGAACGGTAAAAGCATTTCCGTCTGTACAATGCCGGATCACCCCGGTAGGTGAAATAGAAATTCTTTCCACCCACGACCAGGTACTTGGAGGTGAAAGCGGCCAGGTATTCCTGGGTGCACATTTTCCCGCCAATATGGAATATGCCATCCAAATTGGTAAATTGGGTAAGCAGATTTCGGAAGAGCTTAAGCACTATGGTGTTCTGGGAAGGTTTTCGATTGACTTTATTTCTGTGAAAGAAGAAAATGAATGGAAAAATTATGCCATCGAAATCAATTTGCGTAAAGGAGGCACTACCCATCCTTATTTGATGTTACAATTTTTAACCGACGGGGATTATGACCCCGTATCTGCGATGTATTTCACCGCCAATCACCAACAACGATATTATTTTTTTTCAGACAACCTTCAAAGTGAATGCTATAAAGGTTTAACGCCACATGATCTGATTGAAATATCTACCGCTGAAGACCTTTTGTATGATGGCAGCATACAGCAGGGTGTGATCTTTCACATGATAGGTGCATTGTCACAGTATGGGAAGCTGGGTATTTTATGCATTGGCGCAAGCCCCGAAATGACGATGCAGCTGTATGAAAAAACTGTTGAAGTGCTGAACAAAGAAAAGTCAAACTTAGGTGCATGTATGAAATGATTTCTCAATTTCAAATTGATTACGAAAGATGATTTTATTGGATATGAGGATTTTTTATTCCTGATCCAAAATGCATCCTTTCATCTTCTTTTTTGATTCAAACGTACTATGCATGCTCAACTTCAATGTCTTTCAAGTAGTGCTGACATTTATTATTTAAACATTACCTGAATTATTTATTGAGTTGCCCTTTCTTCATATTATCAGCAACAAGAAATATGGTGCCTGTAATTACCCATAAAGCTGCCCATAGCCAATTGCGTTTCTGAAATGCTTCAATAACAGAAAGTCCAAAAAAAATTATAAAAATTGCAAATCCTATTCCCAATTTTATTCTTTTCATTGTCTTTTTTTTAGTGTAAAATTAGTTTGGAAATACAAGTTTTAATATGATATTGATCATCCCTTTACTACCCTGCGCATCCTACAATGTCAACCTGACGACTAAAATGGGAAATACCCGTTCGCAAACATTCGTATGTAATAGAAATTAACTACAAGCTATGGCTTAATTCAGGTTCACTTTTACTCTTAAGCTGACTTATGTTTAATAATAAGATACCAAAAAATAGCATGATTGCGATAACAAGCAGAGTTTCATTGATGTAAGGAATGCTTACATAATTTATATCGGAAATTCCCTGTAACATTAACACCGCTTCATTTAATATTATGCCCGCGGTAAAAATAAAAACTCCTGCAACCATTTTTTTATTCAGCATGATAAAATGATCAGTGATGGCTTCCGAGATAATAAAAAGCGTGATTACCCCCAGCAAGACAAGATGCAGGTATGCAATTACGATGGGACGAAAGCCAAACGCCAACTGGCTGACTGAGGGAATAGTAGAACCTAATTGTAATAAAAGCTTTATACTTAGCGCAACCGCAGACAAAAAAAGAAGCCGTCTTGCAGTTACACCAAATGTTTTTATAAATGCTAGAGCCTTATAAATTATTTTAAGCATAATCAACCACCCTGCTACCTGGGCCAAAGAAGACATCACAACGATGATGTAAGTCCATGTTGGGATCTTTACCCATAAAACTGATAAAAGATAGGCAGGGATACAAGCTGTCGCAAATAACCAGAAAACAATTTTTAAGCTTTTAGTTGATAACCCAAACCGGGAAAGCTTATCAGTAACTAATCCCATGCAAGCGAAAAAAAACCATCCATTGTATTGAAAATGCAAAAAGAAATAAACTGAATGAAGATACCAGTTTTGATGAATGGTTTTTGTTATCATCATCCCCGAAAGGGTAAATGCGCCTATGGAGGATATAGCATTAAACAGCACTGCCGCCTTCAGCCATGAATGACTTATATTTTTTTCAGGGAGACGGTTCAAGTCTTTCCAAAACATGAAAGCAAAAACATAAGATATAAAAATAGAGAGCGTAGAAGAGGTTATTGAATAAACGCCGTATCCCTGGAATGGGAAAGAAAACAACATTCCATAAGCAGTAATCAGGTTTGCAAGTAATATCCATTTATATTTTTTAACCATTAAAATGCCTTGTTGTTTCATGAGATATGCAACCAGCAATACCATCAGTGCCATTGTGATCCATCCTGCAAATGCAAAGTGGGAGTGTGCGTGAAGGAATTTTTTCTGATCAATAAAAGGCAATGAATACGCAATTTTATAACGCATGGTTACACCTAACATGGAAACTATTAACAGGTTAACCAATGCGATACGTATCCAATTTTTAATAACTATCATTTCAGCGTTCATACTTGGTAAAGGCGGGATTGCTCATAAAAATAAGTTACAATTGTAAAATCACGTCAGGATAAGCATTCAAGGTATTCAAAATTTTTCTTTTATGAATTCGTTTTAATGAATGCGTTTCCGAAAATATTTTACACTTGATATTTTTT
>JBDUCQ010000158.1:0-5933 GCA_040003385.1 Ginsengibacter sp.
ACCAAAATGCTGATGGACAGGAGGTGTTAGAAGAAACACCTGCAGCAACAACAAATTCACCTGTCGGTGACGCTGAAGGGCCGGAAATAAAGGATGCACAAATCGAAAGCACAAATGGTGAAACAAGTACAGCGCACGACGATTTTGACTGGAGTGTTGACAAAAGAAATGTGACCAGTTACAATGAAACAGAAAGGAAGAAATACGACCAGGTTTATGATGGAACATTTAAGCAGATCAATGACGGTGAAATGATCCATGGCATCGTTGTAGGAATGACAAAAACTGATGTGGTCGTAAATATTGGTTTTAAAAGTGATGGATTGGTTTCTCTCAACGAATTTCGCGATTTGCCAAACCTTAAGGTGGGTGACGAGGTTGAAGTGATGGTGGCAGAAAAAGAAGACAGGGAAGGAAACCTTCATCTCAGCCGTAAGCAGGCACGCACTACCAGGGCATGGGAAAAGATCGTGGAAATGCATAAGAGTGGTGAGATTGTTACCGGATTGGTGACCAGCAAGACGAAGGGCGGATTGATTGTGGATGTTTTTGGAATGGAAACCTTTTTACCAGGCTCCCAGATAGATGTGAAACCAGTAACTGATTATGATCAGTTTGTGGGTAAAACGATGGAATTCAAAGTGGTTAAAATTAATGAAGCGATCAAGAATGCAGTTGTATCCCATAAAGCATTAATAGAAAGCGATATAGAACAGCAGCGTGCGGAGATCATGGGTAAGCTGGAAAAAGGACAGGTATTGGAAGGGACAATTAAAAATATCACTGATTTTGGTGCCTTCCTCGATCTTGGAGGCTTAGACGGGTTGTTATACATCACTGATATCAGCTGGGGCCGTATCAACCACCCGACGGAGGTGCTTAAATTAGATCAGAAACTCAATGTGGTAGTCCTGGATTTTGATGACGATAAGAAAAGAATCAGCCTGGGTTTGAAACAATTGACACCGCATCCGTGGGATACATTACCAGAAACAATTAAGGAAGGTGAAGTAGTAAAAGGAAGGGTGGTAAATATTGAAGATTATGGTGCGTTCCTTGAGATTTTCCCTGGAGTGGAAGGATTGGTGCATGTGAGTGAAATTACATGGGCGAATACACCGATCAACGCAAAAGAATTTTTCAAATTGGGTGATGAACATGAAGCGAAGGTGGTAACACTTAGTAAGGAAGACCGTAAGATGAGTCTTTCCATCAAGCAAATGACCCAGGATCCATGGAATACAATAGAAACAAAATACCCTGAAGGCAGCAAACACAAAGGGCTCGTTAAAAACATCACCCCTTATGGTGTATTTGTAGAATTATCTCCCGGTATTGGTGGTATGATCCATATCAGCGACCTGAGCTGGCTTAAACGTTTCAATAACCCTAATGAATATACGAGAGTGGGGAACGACATCGATGTGCTCATTATGAGCATTGACAAAGACAACCGTAAACTCCAGCTGGGTCACAAACAGATCGAAGAAGATCCATGGAACTCTCTGGAAGAAACTTTCCCTGTTGGCAGCATTCACCAGGGAACAGTAACACGCAAAGATGATAAAGGGGCATTGGTACAATTGCCATATGGCCTTGAAGGTTTTGCTCCTGCACGCCATTTGCGCACGGAAGATGATAAAGCCATTGGTATAGATGAAATTGCCCAATTCATGGTGATCGAGTTTGACAGGAATGATAAAAAAATTATTCTAAGTCACAGCAGGATATGGGAACAGGCTAAAGCAATGGAAAAAGACGCCGAATTGAAGGAGAAAAGAGCGGAAGTGGAATCAACCAAAAAGGCAGTAAAAACAATTCAGAGTAAGGTTGAAAAAACAACTCTTGGCGACCTGGGTGTACTCGCAGACCTGAAGAAGAAGATGGACAATGACGTTGAAAGTGCCAAGCCAACAGCAAAGCAGGATAAACCAGAAGACAAAGCAATAGACGACGCGAAGCCATCAGGAGCTGGAGTTACTGATTTAACCCCTGAAATGAAAGCTGAAACGCCTGTGGAAACTAACCAACCTGCGGCAGATGAGTTAAAGCAGGCTCCCGGCAATGACAGCACTTCAAACAAGGAAACGGAAGAATCCGGCACGGAAAATAAAGCCGAGTAATCATTCCATATCATATTATCTATTCCCATTGCTGAAAAGCAATGGGAATTTTTTTATTTACGGGCTTTCCCAGATTGCGCAACAAATGCAACAGGTCCCATCACCTCCCTCCTGGTTTTCAAGCGAAGATTAAGTGGTACAATTTTTAAGGATGTACTTTTCATCAAATGCAATGGGCTGGGATCGTGCAATGAAAAAATCAAACTTTATAAATTATGCGTTGCTTACCATCATTGTGGTCTTTACGGTCATCCTGTTTATATTAATATTATTCGGCTGACCCCTGAAGGGGAATGTTATTCTCACGGCTCCTTTCTGCAATGTTTTTACCTGCAATCCACCCACTGGTCCATGCATGTTGAAAATTGAATCCGCCTGTTATTCCATCTGCATTCATAATTTCCCCTGCAAAAAAAAGACCGGGTACAATTTTGCTCTCCATACTGGTAGCGTCGATCTCTGCCAGGTCAATTCCACCCGCCGTAACAAATTCTTCTTTAAAAGTGGTCTTACCTTTTACTGAAAATTCCTGGGCAGTCAGGTTTTTAACAAGCTTGTTCTGTGATTTTGCCGGCAGGTCTGCCCAACGCATTTCTTCGTGTATGCCTGACTGTGCGATTAAATACTTCCATAAACGTTGCGGAAGAAAAAATGAATTTTTGCTGACCACTTTGAGTGATCCTATATTCGTCCTGATGCCTATCAATTTATCCCTGGCGGTTTGCTCATTGTACCCAGGAACCCAATTGACTGTAATGGTGAAGGAATATCCTAATTTGAATAAGTCGATGGCTGCAAATGCCGATAATTTCAATACGGCCGGGCCACTCAATCCCCAATGTGTGATGAGAACTGGTCCGCGTTGCATATGATTTGTTCCGATGATTCTGATACTTACATCTTCAACCGAAATGCCCATCAGCTCTTTAATGGGATCTCCTGGGATGTTGAATGTAAATAAGGATGGAACCGGCGGTTCAATTGCATGACCGAATGGCTGTAACCAGGCGAATTGTGTTGGTTTGGAATAACCCCCGCATGCAACGCAAACATAATCGGCGCTGCTTAATGAAGAATCTGCAAATTCAATTTCAAATTTATCCTGGTTGAAATTTATATGCTTTACTTCCTTATTCATAAAAATTTCAATCCCACAGCGATTCAGCTCTTTCATCAGGCAATCGATGATGGTGGATGATGAATTTGTTACAGGGAACATCCTTCCGTCGGCCTCTGTTTTCAAAACAACTCCCCTTTTTTCAAACCATTGAATGGTATCATTTGTAAAAAACCTGTGGAACGCTTTTTTTAAAAAATTGCCACCACGCGGATAATTTTTTATCATTTCACTGATGCTGAAACAAGCATGTGTTACATTGCACCTTCCACCTCCGCTTATACGAACCTTGCTGAGCAGTTTATTGTGCTTTTCCACCATCACTACCCGGAGCTCCGGATCAGATTCGGCCGCATTGATGGCACAGAAAAATCCTGCTGCCCCACCACCAATCACCAATAATTTTTTATTCAAGGGAAAGATATTTTCCTTTACAAAAGCTAATAATAATCCGATGCGAGATTTTGATTTGCTTTTTCAGCTTTTTCTATAGCGGCAAATGAAGATAAGATATCAGCATTTTTTTTACTGATGCAAATGGTGTGTTCATAGTGAGCGGAGGGCTGATGATCTTTGGTCCTGATGGTCCAGCCATCACTGTCATTCAGAATATCCTTTTTCCCCATATTGATCATTGGTTCAACTGCTATTACCAAACCCTCCCTGAGTTTTGGACCCGAGCCTCTTTTACCGTAATTAGGAACCTGCGGGTCTTCGTGGAGGCTTTTTCCTAGTCCATGCCCTACCAGTTCCCGAACAACCCCATAGCCATGCCGCCTTTCTGTATATTCCTGGATGGCAAATGCAATGTCCCCGATCCTGTTGCCCGGTGTGGCCTTTTCAATGCCTTTGTACAATGATTCCCTGGTCACTTTCATTAATTTTTTAGCATCTGGGCCAGCGCTGCCTAACGCAAATGTATATGCGCTGTCACCATGAAAACCATTCTTATAAACACCTATGTCTATAGAAATAATATCTCCGTCTGCGAGCTCCTGTTTGGTAGGAAATCCATGAACCACAGCATCATTCACAGAGATGCAGGATGCAAAAGGGAATCCGCGGTAATTTTTAAAAGACGGGGTTGCCTGGTTGTCCAGGATAAATTCTTCCGCTGTTTTATCCAACTCCAGGGTTGTTACGCCAGGCCTGATCCTTGCGGCTACCAATGCAATGGCCTCGCCAACCAACAGGCAGCTTTCCCTGATCAATTCAACTTCGCTTTCTGTTTTATATTGTATCATAGCTATGCTCTGCCTTCTTTTCGGTGTCCCTTTTGTAAAAAAAACCCCAACGTTTTTCGTCAGGGCAAATTATTTTCTGATAACAAGATCAGTGTTGATCAGCTTCCGGTAACACCTGGCGCAACTGTCTGTCTTCCCTGAATACGGCCACTGCTCATCAGTCCATCATATTGACGCATCAGCAATTGGGTTTCTATCTGTTGTAATGTATCAAGCACCACCCCAACCATGATCAATAAAGACGTACCTCCGAAAAAGGTTGCAAAAGCCTGGGTAACACCCATCCTTTGTGCAATGCCTGGCAATATACCTACCACTGCAAGTAATATTGCACCCGGCAACGTGATACGGTCCATGATGGTTCCGATATAATCGGCTGTCGGCTGTCCCGGTTTAACACCAGGAATAAATCCATTGCTGCGCTTCAGATCATCAGCCATCTGCTTTGGATTAAAGATCAGTGCGGTGTATAAAAAAGTGAAACCAATTACCATGACGGAATAAACCATCATATAAATAAAATTACTGTGATCGGTAAAATAAATGGCCCAGCTTTTCCCGGTAGTTTGAAACCCGGCAAAAATGGTAGGCAAAAACATGATGGCCTGTGCAAAAATGATGGGCATTACGCCGGCGGCATTCACCTTTAATGGAAGGAACTGCCTGGCTCCGCCAAACTGCCGGTTGCCTACAATTTGCTTCGCGTAATTCACGGGTATTTTCCTCACTCCCTGCACCAGTACGATCAGGCCTAAAATGATGGCTATCAGTATGGCAATTTCTACCAGGAAGATCAAAAGTCCGCCCCCACCGCGAGTTTGCTTAGCATAAAATTCCTGCATAAAAGATTGAGGTAACCGTGCAAGGATACCGATCATGATAATGATGGATGTACCATTGCCAAGACCCTTATCCGTAATTTTTTCACCCAGCCACATCACAAACAATGTACCTACAGTTAAAATGATAACTGTAGAGACCCAAAAGAAATTTCCATAAGCCGGAAGCAATGCCTCACGGTTGGCTGTTTGTAAAAATCCGATGTAGGCTGCAGCCTGGAATGCAGTTACAATTACTGTTAGATAACGCGTCCATTGATTGATCTTCTTCCTGCCGCTGTCTCCCTCTTTCTGAATCTTTGAAATCTGTGGAACCAGGATCGTCATCAACTGCATAAAAATCGAGGCAGAGATGTATGGCATGATGCCCAATGCAAAAATGGAAGCTTTGGAAAAAGCACCCCCTACAAATGCATCCAGCAACCCAAGCATTCCACTCTTAGTGCTGTTATTTAAATTGGTAAGTTTATTGGGATCAATACCAGGCAATACAATGTGAGATCCTATTCTATAAATAAGTATCAGCAATAAAGTTGTCAGGATCTTGCTGCGCAGGTCCTCAATGCTCCAGATATTTTTTATTGTCTTTATAAATTTCTTCACAGAATAA
>JBDUCQ010000042.1:0-19951 GCA_040003385.1 Ginsengibacter sp.
AACAGCGAAAGAAAAACATTTGTAAGAAATGACAACATTGCAACAAAGAAAAATGCCGGGATCGCGGTAAGCGCTTATTTTCCTGTAACTAAATTTTTGACTACCAATATTTATGGGAACGTTTCCAATAGTAAATACAAAGGTGCATTGAATGGAGGAGTCCTGGACGTGAATGGCACAACATTTATGACCAATCTGAATAACCAGTTTAAATTCAAAAAAGGATGGAGTGCAGAGCTGAGTGGTTTCTACAGGTCTAAAGGGATCGAGGGACAAATCATTGCAGACCCTATGTGGCAAATCAGTTCAGGATTGCAAAAGCAGGTCTTGAAAAATAAAGGCACCTTGAAATTAAGTGTCAGCGATATTTTCAACTCACAGCATTTTGTGGGAACGGTTAAATACCAGGATATAGATGTATACATCAATGAAAGGCATGACAGCAGGAGAGCAAGCTTAACCTTTACCTATAGGTTCGGTAAAGCCATGCAAAATCAGCAACAACGCCGTAAAACAGGCGGTGCAGGTGATGAGCAAAGCAGGGTAAAATCAGGAGGCAACTAATTATCAATGAGGGAAGGTTTAAAAAACGTAGCCTGTTACTGGGTTACGTTTTTTATATTTGTACCCACTCAAAAAAATAAAATTATTGTATGCCTTCATTTGACCTTGTAAGCAAAGTGGATCTTCAAACCCTTGACAATGCAGTGAACACAGTTGAGAAAGAAATTAAGAACAGGTTTGATTTTAAAGGCTCTCCCGTAGTCGTCAGCCTGAACAAGAAAGAGTTTACAGTGAGCCTTGAGGCCGAAAGCGAAATGAAATTGGGCCAGGTAATTGATGTGCTCATCAGCAGGAGCATGAAGCAGGGTTTGGCTGCTGAGGTGTATGATTTAAGTAAGGAATCATTTCAGAGCGGGAAAGTTGTGAAAAAAGAGATCATTGTAAGAAATGGCATCAAGCAGGAAGACGCAAAGAAAATAGTGAAGCTGATTAAAGATTCAGGGCATAAGGTACAGGCTTCCATCATGGATGATATCGTGAGGGTTTCGGCAAAAAAAATTGATGACCTTCAGGCTGTGATCCAGGAGTCAAAAAACTGGGATCTTGGCCTGGCACTGCAATATGTGAATATGAAAAACTAGCTTTGATACTTTAGGAAATAAGCTTACTTTTGCACATCAAAAAACATAATGGCGGCTTGCAAAAGCCCGATGTCATTATGCAAAAATAACATAATCATGAAAAAAGATTTGCATCCACAGAATTACAGGTTCGTAGTTTTTAAAGATATGAGCAACGGACACAGTTTTCTAAGCCGTTCTACAGCCAATTCTAAAGAAATGGTAAAATGGGAAGATGGAAATGAATACCCTGTCGTTAAGCTTGAGATCTCCAATACATCCCATCCTTTTTATACAGGGAAAAATGTTCTGGTTGATACAGCAGGCAGAATCGACAAATTTAAGAGGCGTTACGACAAGAAAAAGTAATTTCACTGACAATACATTTTTAAATCCCTTTGGACAACCAGAGGGATTTTTTACATCGGCCAAATGAATTTTCAGGATGAAGAAAATCACAGATAATAACGCTGCGGCATCTGCAAAAATCCTGATCTTCATTACATTCATTATCCGCCTTCTCATTGCTGGTTTTACAGGCCTGGGAATCGGAGAATCTTATTACTTCCGCGGGGCGCTACAATTCAACCTGAGTTATTTTGATCAGCCGCCTTTATTTTTTTGGTTGGGTGGTCTTAGCATCAGGATCTTCGGATTGAATACGTTCGGCTTACGGTTTCCGGCCGTTATTCTGTTTGCAGGTACCTGTTGGTTTATGTTCCTGGTTGCGCGTAAATTTTTCAATGCAACGTCTGGGTTCTGGGCAGTAGTTGTCATCAACCTCAGTGCAGTGTTTACGGTTCCTGTTGCTTGTTGGTTTCAGCCGGATGCACCATTGATGTTTTTCTGGATGGTGAGTGTTTACATGATAGTGCTCATTATGTTTCCACCCAAAAACTCAGAGATTACCAAAAGGAAAATTTATGGCTTGTGGATACTTACCGGGGTAACGATGGGGCTTGCAACACTCAGTAAATACCATGTATTGTTTTTGTTTGCCGGCGTATTTTTGTTTGCCGCCACCAATAAGAAACAAAGGCATTGGCTCAGCCATCCCGGGCCTTACATCGCCGTGCTCGTTACTTTCATTATTGCGTTACCGATCCTCTGGTGGAATTATCAAAACCACTGGGCTTCTTTCATATTCCAGGGTTCAAGGGCTGCGGAAATACATGAAAAGTTTAAATGGCATTTTGACTGGCTCTTAAGGAGTATAGGTGGACAGGCAGTTTGGCTGTTGCCATGGATATGGGTACCGCTCATCGTACAACTGGTAAAATCGTACAGACTTCGCAAAATCTCACAATCCTATAGCTTTTGTTTCTGGACGGCTGTATTGCCCATTATTTTTTTTACCATTGTTACTTTATGGAGTGATCTTCAATATCATTTTCACTGGCAGGCCCCGGGTTATATGATGTTGTTCATCCCCTTGGGATTTGCCATCGAACAGAATCTCACCGCTCTCACAAAGTGGAGGCGGATCACAAAACGATGGCTGGCCATTTCTGCAGGTTTTATTATCCTGATCGTGGGGGTAGTTGGCACTCATATGGTAACCGGTTTTTGGCAGTCGTATGGCCCAAAATGGGTTGTGTCAGTTGGAGGCGGTACCATAGATCCAACCATAGAGGGCGTAGATTACAAAGACCTGGGTTTACGTTTTGAAAAAGAAGGATGGATGCAGAATAAAAAAATTTTTGCAGCAAGTACCCGTTGGTGGTTAACCGGGAAAGTGGATTGGGCCTTAAAAGGGAAAAAAGAAATCATTTGCTTTAACCAGGACCCGAGAAATACCGCTTTTTTTGTAAATCCGAAATCCTTAGAAGGCTTTGATGCGATATTGATCAGCAGGGACCAACAGTATAGCATAGACGCAGATGTCAAACCTTTTTTTGATGAAGTGACCCAGCTGCCTGATGTTGAAATTACACGGGGTGGTATTACCGAACTGAAGCTCCAGGCACATTATTGCAAAAATTTTCACGTATCACTGGTGCCAAGGGAGGACATGCCTCTATACAGGCAATTGACAGGGAGGCTCCCTTTTTGACAGGCTGGAAGAAGGGCATGAGAGCGAGTTTTACGGTACTCCTGCGCTTACCTGGCGGTAAGAATTAATAACATCTTCAATGGCAAAAATATTTTTTACCGAAAACTTTTATCAAAAAGGAATGCTGTATCCTTTTGATAGAATTCGCAGCTTACAGGATATTCGCATTGGTATTTTAACGATCGGTGAAAAATGGGAAATGATGCAAAGCCTGTTTCCGAAAAACACCCGGCATGTCATTTTAAATCTGCCTGTAAACCTGGTGCCCTCGCCTGGTTTTTGGAATGATGTTGAAAATCAAAAATGTGATTTCTCTTCGGCAAATGAAAATTTCAGGATACTTACCTCTGCTCATCAAATATTTGAATTCAATGAGTGGGCCATCAGGCAGGATTTTAATTTGCTGACAGCCGGCAGGCTTTCTCAAAAAATACCTTTTAGTAATAAAGTAATTTGTCCTGAAAACATTTTTATCGAGGTGGGAGCGGTTGTTGAACACTGTACACTAAACGCTGCTGAAGGCCCGATTTACATCGGCAGGGATGCACTTGTCATGGAAGGCTGCCTGGTTCGCGGACCCTTTGCACTTTGCCAGGGGGCACGTTTAAAGATGGGAACAAAAATTTATGGCGCCACCACGATAGGTCCCTATTGCATTGCAGGCGGCGAGATCAAGAATTCAGTTATATTCGGATTCAGCAATAAGGCGCACGATGGTTACCTTGGTGATTCCGTGATTGGGGAATGGTGTAACCTGGGTGCGGGCACAAGCAATTCAAATATTAAAAATACGGCAGGCAGGATCAAGGTTTGGAATCATCTGACCCGGGAATTTGAATTGGCCGGTACCAAATGTGGACTGTTGATGGGTGATTACAGTTATTGTGCCATCAACACCTCTTTTAATACAGGTACTGTGACGGGCATTTGCTGTAATATTTTCGGAAATTCGATCCCTCCAAAACACATTCCGGATTTTTCCTGGGGAGAGGAAAAGTATATATTGTCCAAAGCGATACGCGACATAGGGAACTGGAAACAATTGAAGGGACGTACAATATCCACAAACGAAGTAGAAACACTTTCAGATCTTTATTCATTAAAATAGAAAACATGCGAAAACAAATTGCAGCAGCCAACTGGAAAATGAACCTAACCCTTCAACAGGGTGTTGAGCTGATCGGGAATATTCTAAAAAATAATATCAGTTTAAGCGATCAGCGGCAAACCCTATTTGCTGTTCCTTTCCCATTTTTACAGGCTGCTCAACAGGCAATTGACGCCCATCCTCATTACTTCATTGCGGCACAAAACTGCCATTTTCAGAAATCGGGCGCTTTCACTGGTGAAGTAAGTGCAGAAATGCTCGCATCCATTGGAATCCGGTACGTAATAGTTGGGCATAGCGAAAGGAGGGAATATTTTTCTGAAAGCAATCAAATTCTTGCAGAAAAAATAAATCGTTGCCTTGAGAACCAGCTGAAACCAATATTCTGCTGTGGCGAATCTTTGGCAGTAAGGGAAGCAGGAAACCAAAATCAATATGTTTCCACCCAGTTACATGAAAGTCTTTTTCATTTAACGGCCGACCAGGTGCGCAACTTTATCATTGCGTATGAACCTATATGGGCTATTGGGACTGGAAAAACAGCGAGTTCGGCACAGGCACAGGAAATGCATCTACATATCCGTTCGGTAATAGAAAAGCAGTATTCCTCGGAAATAGCCTCATCAGTTTCAATCCTATACGGAGGTAGTGTAAAGGCTAACAATGCCAGGGAAATTTTTGGCGAAACTGACGTTGACGGTGGGTTGGTAGGAGGTGCCTCCCTGGCAGCAGAAGAATTCTCATCTATTATCAGGAGCCTGCAGTAACAACTTTGTCGGGGGTTACCTCCATGAAAGAATAACTTACATCAGCCTCTGTGTACGCATTTAATTTGCCCAGGTGTAAGATTGTTTTATGTCCTTCTTCCGAACGCTTGAACATAGGCTCAAATTTAGCGCCTACCACTATTTCTTTAAAGGTATAGGATGTTCTTGCTACAACCGTATTCGAAAACATGTCATCGAAGGCTTTCAGAAAAACAAGGAATTCTCCATTCGCCTCTGCAAAATCCTGTTTTGAATATTTGTACAAAGGGCTTACTTCTGTAATTGGATGTACGATCGTCCAGCTGATGGTAAGTGCATTTACTTTTTCATATTCTAATGTAAGTGGAAAAAACTTATTGACCATTTTACCATCTTCTTCCACAATCATCGCCAGTGAAATTTTAACTTCTGCGTCCAGCAAAGTTGTGTTCTTATAGGGTGCTACCCTGAACATAAATGCAGTGATTCCCTGGAAGGGCGCAATCAGAGCATTTTCGCTGAAACGAAGGTAAGCTACCGGTTTTGCAAATCTTCCAAACAAGAGACCGGTGATCAATGCAATTGTCAACAAGCCTAACAACGCTTCAAATGCAGACACCCCGCTTCCCGTTAAACCAACAGGATTCACCCTTCCATAGCCAACTGTTGTAAACGTCTGGCAACTGAAAAAGAAACATTCTTCAAATTTCTGAATGTTGTTTTGGTATACCATGCCGGCAATATGGCTGGGGCCCATCAGAAAATAGATACATGCAAAAACAAGGTTAATTACAATGTAATAAATGAAAATCATGGAGATGAACTTCCACCTTGGCAATGCCAGGAGTGTATGGTACAAACTGATTTGTTCAAATATACCGAGACCTCTTTTTTCTATGTTTGCGTTCCCGTTTTTGTTGATAAACCTCCCTCCGTACGAAGACGTATTGCTTCCGAAACCGGAGTTGATCTCTGACTTTGCCTTCGCGTTGATTTTCCTGAGTAAAGCCATGTACTTCCTGTTTTAGCTTTTATTATTTATTAAACTAGATTTGTTGCTTTCAAATATACCAATAATGAAACTTTTATATTTACTGAATTCTAAAATAGTATAATCACATTCATTATTGAAAAGCATAAACTGCTCCCATTGAATTTAGCCGGAACAAGCTTGTACACTGCCGTTTCCACTGCCATCACACTTATAAGCGGATTTGTGATTACAAAGATTGTATCGGTTCAGATTGGTCCTGAAGGGTTGGCTTACCTGGGGCAGTTTCAGAATATAACTTCAATTGTATCGATGGTGGCTTCCGGTGCCATTGGAGTTGGAATTATAAAATACCTTGCTGAATACAATGACTCTCCGGGTGAACGGCAGAATATAATTACAACAGCTCTTTACATCATACTCGTGTTGTCTTGCCTCACGTCCATTTTTGTGATCATCAACAGCAAATGGTTTTCAATGATCTCTTTTCATCATACGGGTCTGCAGCCAGTCTATTTACTGTATGGGATTTTTTTGATGATCATTTCTGTAAATACATGGTTTGCCGCTGTTTTCAACGGGTTAAAAGAGATCAGGAAACTTACCCTGGTGAATAGCATAAGTGCTGTAGCCGGAATTTTTTTTACCGTTTATTTTGCAAAGTCTTTGGGAGTAACAGGTGTTTTGATCGCAGGAAATTTCACGGCATTAACTGCCCTCCTTGTGAATATTTATTTTAGCCGCCAATTGAAATCCATTATCTGGAAACCTTCTTTACCCCATCTGGACCGCAGGCTGCTGCCCCTTTTTTTTGGTTTTACATTAATGAGTGTGACAGCAATTTTAACCAGCGCTTGCAGCCAATTGCTCATCAGGGAAAAAATCATTACGACTCTTTCTTTATCAGAAGCGGGTATATGGCAGGGGATCACCCGGTTGTCAGATTATTACCTGGGCTTTATCGTTACCGTGCTGAGTGTATACTACCTTCCCCGCCTTTCTGAATTAAGGGAAAAAGACGAATTGCGTTTCGAGATCCTAAAAGGATATAGGTTGATATTGCCTGTAATGATCATGATGGCAGTCCTCATTTTTTTATTGCGCGGTTTTATAGTTCAGCTTTTGTTCACCCAGCAGTTTCATGGAATGATCCCGCTTTTTAAATTTCAGCTCATGGGTGATGTTTTAAAAATAGGGAGCTGGGTAATTGCATTCATCATGCTTGCAAAAAGGCTCGTTACAATCTTTGTAATTACCGAGATCATATTCGCAGCTTCTTATGTGCTTTTGTCATTCTTATTCATTGGCAAATTTGGAGTCGTTGGATCAACCTATGCATTCTGCTTAAACTATGGATTCTATTGGCTGGTGATGGCAGTATTGATGCGAAAATATTTACGTTAACCTTCGCGGCTGTTAATCATTGATGCATGCCGCCGGCGGGCACAAACATCATCATTTCGCTTTCATCTTCGGTATTCACAAAATTGAAACTTCCATCTGGATGTATCTGGCATGGATCATATCCGTTCTCTTTTAAAAAATGGTAAACATCTTTTACTTCTGCCCCATATCCTGCCAGATGTTCCCCGAGAAGCTCAATGAAGAGTACAGGTTTAAATTTTTTTAATACTTCCAACATCCCATGCAATGCATTCAATTCGTTTCCTTCTATGTCGAGCTTAATAAAATCTATTTTTTTCAAGTTTTGGTCACGTGAAAATTCATCCAGTGTCATGGTTTCAATTGATTCTACCAGCCCTGAAAAGTTAGGCGCAGGCCTCATCCCGGACATTCCCCTGTTGTCAGGTGATGAAACAAAATATTTTGCAACAGACCTGGCATTGGAAATTCCGGCCTGGTAGGCTATGACGTTTGTGATATTATTTAACTTAAGATTTTGTTGAAGGGCTTGAAAATTCACAGCCACTGGTTCAAAAGAGTACACTTTTCCATTGCGTGCTTTTTGTGCAGCGATCAG
Organism: Ginsengibacter sp.; assembly: GCA_040003385.1. Lineage (GTDB taxonomy): Bacteria > Bacteroidota > Bacteroidia > Chitinophagales > Chitinophagaceae > Ginsengibacter. The sequence continues at coordinate 8,004 of JBDUCQ010000042.1, forward strand.
TGTATAATAGCCGATGTTGGTACCGATGTCAATCACTACCGAATCCTGCCCGATCAATTTTTCCCAGGTAAGAATGCTATCTTTTTCATAAAAACCATACCATAGCAGGGTGCGCTGAATATGATCTTCCGGAACTACGCTGATCAGCTGGCCGTTGTGCAGTTTTTTGATATATGTGGAACGGTAAAGAGAAAAATATTTTAAAAGTGAAGAAAAATATTTTTCTCCCCTAAAAGGAAATTTAAAATGCCTGACGTACCACCTTATGCCAATGTAAACCAAACGCTTCAATGGATTATCTTTACTCAAAACAAACTTATATTTAATTGGTAAGTTCAGCAATTCTGATATCTCACCAATGGGTTGGCTTATTTTTTTGAAACAATCACCTGATGACGTTCAACATCCTTTGGCTCGCCAGCTGGTATCCAAACCGGCTATCACCCTTTGACGGGGATTTTATACAACGTCATGCACAGGCAGCATCACTTTTAAACAATGTACATGTATTGTATGTTGTGAACGATCCATCCGGCAAGGTGACCGGAAGTATCAAAGAAGAGGTAAACCATGACGGCAATCTCACTGAAACGATTATTTATTACAAATCTTTTAAAACCGGCATCCGGGTCATTGACCAGTTTCTGTCATCGGCTAAATATCTGAATATTTACAAACGGACGGTCAGGCGGCACATCTCTTCTCAGGGCATGCCTGTGTTTGTTCACCTGCATGTTGCCATGAAAGCCGGTATTATCGCCTTATGGTTACTCAAAAAATATAAAGTACCCTATATTTTATCTGAGCATTGGACCGGTTACCTGCCGGAAGCCAGGCCCAATTATGAGGACCGCAGCCTTGTTTTTAAAAACCTGGCCCGTAAAATAATTGTGAATGCATCCCAACTAACTGTTGTTTCGAAAGTGCTGGGAGACAGGATGAAGAAAAAATTCAATGTTTCCTATATAATGATTCCGAATGTGGTGAATACTGACCTGTTTTTTCCTCAACCGTATGCTCATACAGATCAAATAAACTTCGTTCATGTGTCTGGTCTCGGGTACCAGAAAAATATTGAGAACATGATCGGGGCTTTCAGCAGGCTCAAAAATGAAAACTATCCATTCAGCCTTATAATATTTGCACCTGATAGCCAGCAGATTCAGGACCTGGTTGCTCATTATCATTTAGAAGATCATATAATTTTGAAAAGAGAGGTGCCTCAGGCGTTGCTCGCGAAGTCCATTCGCAATTCTGATGCCCTGGTCCTCTTCTCACGATATGAAACATTCGGTTGTGTTGTCATTGAAGCCAATGCAAGCGGCATCCCCGCGATACTTACTGATTTGCAGGTATTCAGGGAATACAGTACTGAAAATATTACTGCGATATTTGCGGCATCGGGTAACCCGGATGAACTGGCAAACGCAATGATCAACTTTATAAAAAATAGGAGCAATTTTGATGCAAACCAGATCCGTGAAAACGTGGTTTCGAAGTTCAGTTACCCCGTGGTTGCCCGGCAGTTCGATTCTTTGTACCGCAATTTATTTGCATCACCATCCACAAGAACCTTTAAATAATGGTATCCGTTCTTTTGCTGTCATGGAATCATGAAAAATATATTGAACAGGCCATCCGCTCAATTATCAGCCAGGAATACAAAGACCTGGAAGTCATTTACCTTGACAACAATTCAACTGATCGGACGTTTGATTTAGCCAGAGAAGTGTTTGCCGGATCCGGGCTAAATTATACAGCACTCAGGCGTGATTATAATTGCGGGATTTCTGCCAATTACAATTTTCTGTACCAGCACAGTAGGGGAGAATTCATATGTTTACTATCAGGTGATGACTGGTTGCACAGAGAAAATATTTCTGAAAAAATAAAAGTACTGGAAATCCATCCAGAAGCAGGTATGGTGCACAGTGGGGGATATAAATATTACCAGGATATAGGTGTATATGAACCTTTGAAGGTGATCAGCTTTCCCGAAGATGTGGCTCTTGAAAAGTTACTAATCAATAATTATATTTCTTCTACCGGCATTTTACTCAGGCGATCATGCATAGACGCAGTGGGAGGATGGAATGAAACATTGATTGCTGAAGATGGCGAGCTTTGGATACGGATGCTTATGAAATATAAACTTGAGGCTGTAGACCGGTATTTATATTATTACAGGCAACATGAAGGCGGTATTTCTTCGGATCCGGAATTCATGCTGCAGGCGCACATGGAAATCTATGAATCATCCAAACACATGAATCCCTCAGGTAAAACAGCACTCAGGAATATCAAAGATCATTACTTTGCGGTAAAGGTTAAGAACACCACTTCACCTGGTTTGTTCCTGGAGCTGATCAAAAACTTCAGGTTTAACAAGATTTATTTTATTCTTTTAGTAAAATCCATGTTGCCAGTTTCCTGGAAACAATGGTATTTCAATAGGTCATTCAAACGCAAATTCCGGCATGTAAAAATCGATGAATGAGATGCATTTGAATATGTGAAGTTCTCTAAAAAATAATACGTTTTCTTTTTGTGGTATATTGGGCACAGAGTTTAAATTTTTCAACTTTTAAACTAACCCGGTTCTAAAAAAATAAATATGTGTGGCATTGCAGGCATCATATCCCATGATCCATCAATGGTTCATGAAATTCGTCTCAAAAAGATGATGGATACACTGGCACATCGCGGCCCTGATGGTGAAGGAACCTGGATCAATGGAAATGGCAATATAGGTTTTGGTCACCGGCGTCTTTCTATTATTGATCTGAGCAGCAGGGCAGCCCAACCCATGCATTATCTGAACAGGTATTCAATTGTATACAATGGGGAGATCTATAATTACCCTGAATTAAAATTGGGCCTTTTGAAAAAGGGTTATTCATTTTTAAGTGAATCTGATACCGAGGTAATACTGGCCATGTATGCTGAGTACAAGGAAAAGTGCATTCCTTTTTTTGATGGCATGTTTGCATTTGCGATATGGGATGAACAGGAGCAGACACTTTTTGCGGCAAGAGACAGGTTTGGAGAAAAACCTTTTTTTTATCATTGGGATGATGACACGAAGACACTTTGCTTTGCTTCGGAAATGAAAGCATTGTGGGCTATAGGGATACATAGGTCGGTTGATGGTAAAATGCTTTTGCCCTTTTTAACTTCAGGTTTTACGCAACATCCCTCAAACCCTGCTCTTACATTTTTTACAGGGATAAAAAAGCTTCCTGCAAGGAACTGCCTGGTGTATTTGCATCATAAAAGCCAGGTATCTACTGCCCCTTATTGGGAGCCTTCGGTTCAGAGGAACGATCACATCACTGAACAGGAAGCCATCTCGAAATTTTCAGACTTATTTTTTACTTCAGTAGCAAGGCGTTTGCGCAGCGATGTGCCCTTAGGAACCAGCCTGAGCGGCGGTATCGACAGCTCTTCTATTGTGGCAGTCATGTATGCAATCAACTCTTCATCAAAATACGGTGCGGATGATAAAATGTTCTCTTCATTCTCGGCTGTATTCCCGGGATTTGAAAAAGATGAGTCGGCGTACATCAAACTGGTAACAGATAAGTTTCATCTTAAAAATTTCCAGGTAATACCCTCAGTGAACGAATTTATTTCAGACTTTGAAAAATTAAGTCACTTCCAGGAAGAACCATTTACATCTTCAAGCACCTATGCACAATTTAAAGTTTTCGAGCTTGCCAAAATGAATGGGGTCAAAGTATTGCTGGATGGACAGGGAGCCGATGAAACACTGGCGGGCTATGCAAAATATTACCAGTGGTACTGGCAGGAGCTCCTGGCAAAGAACGGCATCTCGGCAATGCGGGAAGAGAAAAAACTAACAACAACATTGACGTCTGAAGTAAAGTGGGGACCCAAAAATTACCTGGCAGCCTTATTTCCACGTTTGGCCTCAAGTGCTTTGTCGCAACGTGGTTATAAATTGCAACATGTTCATCCTGATATTTCTGAAGAATATTTATCCGGGTATGCTGAAAAAGCTTTTTTTGCCAAGCCGGTTGTCAATTCACTAAATGATATTTTATTCTTCAATACATTTCATGTAGGATTGGAAGAATTGTTGCGATTGGCCGACCGAAATTCTATGGCACATGGGAGAGAAGCAAGGTTGCCTTTCCTGAATCATGATCTTGTAGAATTTATTTTTTCACTTCCATCATCATATAAAATAAAGCAGGGATTTACCAAGTGGATACTTCGTAAGAGCATGGACAAACTGCTGCCAGACGAAATTCTTTGGCGGGGTGAAAAGATAGGTTATGAACCCCCGCAGAAAACCTGGATGATGGACAAGCACCTGGCAGAAGCAATTTATTCCGCAAAGAAAAAACTTGTTTGGAATGGAGTGCTGAACAAAGCGTCTCTTGAAAAAAAGGTTTCTCCAAAAAATGCATATGATGCGGATAACTATGACTGGAGGTATTTATCTGCAGCACAAATCCTGTAAACACGAATTCCACTAATTTTTTTATCACGAATTCCACGAATTAAATTAGATAGACAAATCCTTACTTTAAGAACTTACTCATTAGAGAATTACTCTGTTATAATTTAATGAGGATATTTCATATAATTCTTAGAATACTTGTAATTCGTGATAGCGAGTACCCATAGCCTTTCAGGCGTCTTCCTTTTTCTTATCTTTGCGCCCAATTATGAAGAACATCCGGAATTTTTGCATCATTGCTCACATTGACCACGGGAAAAGCACACTGGCAGACCGTTTACTTGAGTTTACGCATACCATCAGCGACAGGGATATGCAGGCCCAGGTGTTGGATGATATGGACCTAGAGAGAGAGAAGGGGATCACCATCAAGAGTCACGCCATCCAGATCAATTATAAACTAAATGGGCAGGAATATGTTTTAAATCTAATAGACACTCCAGGGCATGTGGACTTCAGCTATGAAGTAAGCCGCGCATTGGCTGCATGTGAAGGTGCACTTTTGCTGGTGGACGCAACTCAGGGCATACAGGCGCAAACCATTTCCAATTTATATCTCGCCATCGACAATGACCTTGAGATCATTCCCATCATCAATAAGATCGATATGGATGGCGCTATGATCCCGGAGGTACAGGACCAGATCGTTGAATTGATTGGATGTAAAACAGAGGATATTTTATTGGCAAGTGCAAAGACCGGGATCGGTATTGAAGAAATACTCGCTGCCATCATTTTAAGGATACCTGCCCCTTCAGGCAATGAAAATGAGCCTTTGCAAGCTTTGATATTTGACAGCGTTTTCAATTCTTTCCGCGGGATCATAGTGTATTACCGGATATTCAATGGAATTCTGAAAAAGGGGGACAAGATCCGGTTTGCAAATGCCGGTCTCGAATACACTGCAGATGAAGTGGGTATTTTAAAGCTTGCGCCTGAACCCAAACCTTTTGTAAAGGCGGGGGATGTTGGATATATTATCACCGGGATTAAAAATGCCCGTGAAGTAAAAGTGGGAGATACCATCACTCTTACAAACAATCCATGCAAGGAATCCATAAGGGGATTTGAAGAAGTGAAGCCAATGGTTTTTGCCGGGATCTTTCCTATCAATACAGATGAGTTTGAAGAGCTGAGGGATTGTATGGAAAAATTACAGTTGAATGATGCAGCGCTTACTTTTGAGCTGGAAACATCACAGGCGTTGGGCTTTGGGTTCCGTTGCGGTTTTCTCGGAATGCTGCACATGGAGATCATACAGGAAAGGCTGGAACGGGAATTTAACCAGACTGTTATTACCACAGTCCCGAACGTAAGCTTTATCGCCACCACTACAAGAGACGAAAAGGTGATCGTGAACAATCCATCACAAATGCCTGATCCAAGCAGGATAGAGAAAATTGAGGAACCTTTTATCAAAGCTCAGATCATCACCAAGCCTGATTATATTGGCAATATTCTCACCCTTTGCATCGGCAAGCGCGGCATATTGATCAACCAGGGATATTTAACAACCACAAGAGTTGAACTTACTTTCGAAATGCCATTGACCGAAATTGTTTTTGATTTTTACGACCGCCTGAAAAGCCTTACAAGGGGATATGCTTCCTTCGATTATCATCCCATCGGGTACCGGGAAAGTGATATTGTAAAAATGGATATTTTACTCAATGGTGAAAAAGTAGATGCGTTGAGCGCCTTGATCCACCGCATCCGCTCGCAGGAATTTGGAAGAAAGCTTTGCGAGAAGTTAAAAGACCTTGTTCCCCGCCAGCAATTTCAGATAGCCATACAAGCTGCAATCGGTGCCAAGGTAGTTGCAAGGGAGAATATCAGCGCTATGAGAAAAGATGTAACTGCAAAATGTTATGGCGGTGACATCAGCCGTAAGCGCAAACTCCTGGAAAAACAAAAGGAAGGAAAGAAGCGTATGAAGCAAATCGGCAATGTAGAAGTGCCTCAGGAGGCGTTTTTGGCAGTCCTGAAGTTGGATGATTGATTTGTGCTATACTTAGGACCATTAGTCATTTAATTTAAGCTTAGAAAGTTTAGGAGAACCTTCCAATTGAACCTGATTTAAATTTGTGTTTAGAAAGTTTAGGAGCAACTTCTAAACCTTCTAAACAAAACCACTAAATTTTTCCCCAACTGAATAAATTTTCCAACCTGAAGATAACCAGGGCCGCCCGGGCCCTCCTTGCGATCTTAAAAGATCCATGGCTGTTGAATAATGTGTTGTCGGCGAATGATATTTGGAAAAGAAGGGTGCAAAAAAAATATAAGATAGTTTCATTCCCTGTTGTGGAAATTGATGAGCTTATACCAAATTTCAATGAATCCATCAGTCACTTTGCTTTCCTGGATGGTGGATCTTTGCCAACAGACATCGGGCTGTTGCAGGCCATAGCTAAAAAATATTCCGGGTGTAAATATTTTGAAATTGGTACATGGCGCGGTGAAAGTGTTGCCAACGTTTCCAACTATGCAGGCGAGTGCTATACTTTAAACCTTTCTTCCAGTGAATTAATTCAATCTGGTCTTACAGAAAAGTATGCAAGCATGCAGGGTTTTTTTTCCAGGGAACTAAAAAACATCGTGCACCTGCAAGGGAATTCTCTTACCTATGATTTTTCAAGCCTCAATAAAAAATTCGACCTTGTTTTTATTGACGGTGATCATCGCCATGGGTTTGTAAAAAGTGATACCGAAAAAGTGTTTGCGCACCTCATACACGAAAAATCAATTATTGTATGGCACGACTACGGGTATGACCCTGAAAATATAAGGTATGAAGTAATGGATGCAATTTTGGAAGGAAGCCCGGAAAAATTTCATGATCATCTTTACCACGTATCAAATACGTTGTGTGCCATCTTTACCCGGGAAAAATTAAAAACAACGATTATTGATGTCCCTGTAGAGCCAACCAAAGAATTCAGGGTTGATATTAGAACCAACCGGAGAATATGAATAAGATTCTCACAAGGATATAAGCCAGGGATAAAAGCAGGGGGTAATTAGGGTAAAGAATTGTGATCTCTTGAAAGTTATTTTTTCGCTTTGACCTTTCTCTTTTTAATAGTTACAGCAGGCTGGCTATTCTCATCTTTAATTTCACCTTCATTGTCCTTCAATTTTGTTTCATCAATTGTTCCTTTAACATCTCTCAATGGTGCAGGTACGGGTGCATTGCCATCTTCCAGTTTCTGAGTAAAAACTTTATCGATGTGTACCCACTTTCCATTTATCCATTGTAATCCCTCATAATCTCCATCGGGGATGTACGTATATTTTTTTTGTGTTTCGCCTGTTTCGGAAATCAGGTGTTCATAGATGATCATGTCCTGGTCCTGGTCGTACGTGAGGCGAGGGCTTGCGTTTTTTTTATATTCCATAATAAATCTCGCCCCAAAACTTTTTATGCCCGGATTGTCAGGAAAGCTGAAGAATGAACCTCCAAAAACAGGTGCGCCATTTTTAAAGGACAACACTTCAACTATTTTTTTATTACTGCTCACATTATTTTCATCAAAACCAAGTAAAGTATAAAAATTATTACCTGAGGATTGCTTTTGTATGATCTTGTAATAAATGGCACCGATCCAGTTGTAATTGTCGGCTATCGTGTCAATAATATTTTTTGTAACAGATGATTTGTCGATGAGAGGAAACAGCTTCAGCGATCCGTCGATGGTTTTCATTTGTATGGCTCCATGTTGCCGCACTACATTGTCGTTCACAACCATTTGCCAGGTCATTATCCTGAAGGAGCTATCGGCCGGAGATAATCGTGAAATGGTGACGAGGGAATCAAAAGGATAATTGAATGAATGATTTATTTTTAAAGCCCTTACAAACATTTTAGTGAACTGGCTGTCGGCTTTGAAGCGGTCTGCATCTGTTCTTCCCTGTATGATCTGGAGAGAAAATACTTTGAGGGAGTCTTCTTTTTTCTTCAAAGCTTTCAGGTCAGCTGGGCTGAGGCCTTGTGCTGCAGCCCCACCGGTATAAAACGCGTAAATAAGAAAAGAAAAAAAGAGTTTATGCATTCAGGAAAGCTTTCCGGCAAAGAAACCGCAATTTGAACAGCTTTATTGTCAGCGCGCGCAACTTTAACGATAAGTTATAAGGCTTTGGCTACGGAAAGTAAATCCGGAAATACCAGGTCCACCATCGGATGCTGAACAAGGATATGTGGGTGAGTGGTGGGTAAAAACACATTGATCGCGATGTTGAGATTTCTTCCGAATTCCATGTCCCCAATTGTATTTCCTACCATGATTGTTTTGGAAAATTGGATAAGCGGAAACTCATTTTTTGCGGCCAGTCCCATTCCCGGGTTTGGTTTGCGGTTCGGACTTTCATCTGCCATGTCTGTACAGAAATATATTTTATCGATCCTTCCACCTGCATCCGTTAATTCAGCGAGCATATTGTTGTGAATGAGTTCAAGATCTTCTGGTTTGGTGATACCCTTTGCCACTCCACGCTGGTTGGTCATGATGAAGATGAGCCCAAATTTTTCCGTGAATATTTTAATGGCTTCCTTAACCCCGGGGTGAAAAATAAATTCTTCCCATTTATTTACATACTGCATGTATTTTTCATCATTGATCACGCCATCCCTGTCCAGGAATAATGTCCAGCTTTTGTCGATTTCTTTCAGAACACGTTTATCCATTATATCATTTTCTCACCATGCAAAATGGCATAGATGCTTTAATTATTAATGTTCAGCTCCTTTTGGGCACGTTCATAATCTTCAGGGATTCCAACGTCAATAAAATATTTATCCTGTACAACTGAAAATATTTTTCTTTCACCATCCACATTTACTTTTTTCTCAAGGTAGTCTCTTTCAAAGGAGAATTTTTCCGGGAGATTCTCGTCCAGAAAATTTTTTACATTTAGAGCATACACACCTCCATTGATCAATCCTGTTGTATAAAATTGTTTTTCTTTAAAAGAATTTACCGAGTGATCCGCCGCCTGTTCTACAACACCATAACGGTTAAAATTTTCCATCTGCTTCAATGCAAGTGTGCAATCTGCCGAGTGCTGGTTGTGAACCTTTGCAATCATTTTTACATCAATGGCAAATAAAGTATCCCCATTGATGATCAGGACATCTTTTGTACTGACCAACCTTGTGGCCAAAAGGATAGCACCACCTGTACCCAATGGTTCAGTTTCTTTGGAAATACTGTAATTCAAGTTGCTCGTTAGTAAATATTCCCCGATCATCGAGCTTTTATATCCCGTAGAAAAAATAAATCTCATGATCCCTTCATTCCGGAAGTGGCTGATCACGTAACTGAGAAAAGGAATGCCGGCCACGGGTGCCAGGCATTTAGGTACATCGGACACTACAGGCCTTAATCGTGTACCGAGGCCGCCTGCAAGTACAATTGCTTCTTTGATTTCCGTAACAGGGTTGCGGTTTAAAGGATCGATATTAATGGAAGAGCTCAAATAATCATGTAGTTAACCATTTCTGAAAATCTTTATGTGCCATCATTAAAATATTGTTCTTCTACAAGCTGACATATAATATGGCCAAGCGTAATGTGGCTTTCCTGTATGCGTGGGGTATCATCTGATGGAACATTGACAAGGTAATCAGTGAGAGCTTTCAATCTTCCGCCAGTGCTCCCGGTAAATGCAATGGTGATCATTTGTTTCTGCTTTGCCGACTCAAATGCACTGATGATGTTTTTGCTGTTCCCGGAGGTGCTTAAACCTACCAGCACGTCGCCCTTGTTACCGGTTCCCTGTATGATGCGTGAATAAATTACATCAAAGCCATAATCATTTCCTACTGCAGTAAGATAAGATGAGTTACAGTGAAGAGCCTCTGCCGGCAATGCATTCCGATCCTTGTAAAACCTTCCACTGAATTCTGCAGCAAGATGTTGTGCATCTGCTGCACTCCCGCCATTGCCGCAAAAAAGAACCTTGTTGCCATTTTTAAATGCACTTAGAATCACATGCACGCAGTCTTTAACGGTTTGCAACAATTTATCATCTGACAGTATTTTATTTTTTACTGCGACAGACTGTGCAATGATGTCTTTTATTTTTTCCATAGTTGTTAAAGTGCAATTTAGCCTGATCGGAAGAAATCATGCACACCATGTTGTTAAGCCATATTTTGTAAACGTATAGTTTTTCACTTCGCCTCCAAATGTTTTAAGAGCACTTATTACCTTGTGACGGGTGTTTCCAGGGCAGTAAAAGATCATGAATCCGCCTCCGCCCGCACCACTGATTTTACCGCCAGTTGCCCCGGCGTTTTTTGCAGCCTCATAAATCTCTTCAATTTTGGTATTGCTGATGTTATGAGCCATTTGTTTTTTCTGCAAAAATCCAAAATCCAGGATCTCACCAAATTCATTCAGCCTTCCCTTTAACAAAGCTTCCTTCATCATACGCGCTTGCTCTTTCAGCTGGTGCATGGCCTCAATGCTTTTCGTATTTTTTTCATTTACGTTTTTTACCTGCTCGTTGATGATACCCGCACTTTCCCTGCTGGTTGCTGTAAAATATAAAACGAGGTTGTTTTCCAATTCATGCAAATATTGTGATTTAATACGCAAAGGGTTGACAATCACCTTATCATCCTCGTAAAATTCCATATAATTTACGCCTCCAAACATAGCCGCATACTGGTCTTGCTTGCCACCAGTTAGTTTTAGATCTTCCCGCTCGATCTGGTAAGCATAGTGGGCAATGTCATAATCTCCCAAAGGAAGTTTCAGCATTTCAACGAATGCACCAATGATCGATACAACGAGCGTTGATGAAGTGCCCAGACCAGAACCTGCGGGTGCATCCACAAAAGTTGATAACCTGAAACCAGTGACCGGAAGTTTAAAATCTTTTTGAATGCGATTGTATACACCCTTCAACAGGTCAAGCTTGCCATTCACGGGAAGCGATTCATGCCAGGCAAATTCCTCCATTTCATCCCTGTCATGAGCATGAACAACAATTTTTTTTTCCTGCAGGGGTTCAATGTTTGCGTATGCAAATAATGAAACAGTTGCATTCAATATCGCCCCTCCAAACTGGTCGCTGTAAGGACTTACATCAGTGCCTCCCCCGGCAAGGCCTATACGAAGCGGCGCTTTGCTCCTGTAGATCATGGTTTATGATGCTTTTACTTTGTTTATACCTGTATAGTAAATAGAGTATACAAAGTATCTAGAGTATCTAGAGTATATAAAGTATCTAAAGTATGTTTGGTCACTGCTAAAATTAAAAAGTCGAAAATTATAATACTGTTACTTTAGATACTTAGATACTATATATACTCGATAAATACTTTCATTTACTATATATACTTTGCACTCCCTACTTCTTCTGCCAAAGCCAGGATCTCCACTACCATCCTGTTCCAGGTATATTTTTTTTTCTCTTCACGAAGTTGAGGTAAAAAATAATTTTCACCTAATTGAAAGTA
>JBDUCQ010000043.1:0-19930 GCA_040003385.1 Ginsengibacter sp.
GCTGTGGCTGCTGCCCGTTACGCTGTTGCTGCATTTGTTGCAACTGTTGCATGGCCTTACTTTGTGCTTCCATTTGTTTTCTGTAGGCCTCTCCGCTTGATACATCCACAACTTCTATCTGGAACAGGAGGCTTTCATTGGGTTTGATATCGGCACCAGCACCACGGGGTCCGTAAGCCAGTGAAGATGGAATCAGCAATTTACCTTTTCCGCCTTTTTTAAAAAGGCGAATGCCATCATCCCAACCTTCGATCGCTCCGCGCTGTCCAATGATGAATGTATAGGGTTTGGTGGGTTTGCCGCTGGAATCATAGCTTTTATCAAATACTTTCCCCTGCAAGGTCATCCCGGTATAATTTACACTCACGGCCTTTCCTGAATCAATCGCTTCTCCCTGGCCGGGATTCTCTATTACCGCATAAGTACCTTTCGCAGTTTTCACTGTGGTGAGGTGATTGCTGGCAATATAATCTGTCAATACTTTATCATCCTTCTGCTTTTGTTCTATTCTTTTTGTTGAATCAAGCCTTGTCACAGTTTTCATAAAGGCAGTTTTTTCACGGTTGATGGTTGCAGTATCCGTATACACATCGATCAGCTTGATGTGGGTGCTGAAGTATTCTCCTTTTTTTGCAAAAGGTGGAAGCTGTGGTGTTTGCTTCATCACACTGTCGACCATGATTCGTGTAACGATGCTGTCACCGGTTTTTGCCTCTGTGAATATTTTTACATAGGCGGGCGGTAAATTATTTGAATCTATCGCCAGCAATTGCGGAATAGAATCATAACCCGAAGTAAGTGCTGAATCCTTGTAATAACCGATCACGGTAAACTTAACGGTATTGCCAATTTTAATGGGCTGCCCGCCATTTCCTTTCATGATCCTATACTCCAGTCCGTTTAGTGATTTTTTATAACCGGTGTCAGAGCAACCTGCTCCAATGAATGCTGCTAAAACCAATAAATAAAATGTTCTGTTCATGATATATTTTTTAAAATTGATAACTACTTAATTGTTCTTTATTCTCTTTGATGGCCGCTTTAAACTGCTTCACCACTACATCAAGGGGTTCGGAATTTTTTCCGCCGGACGCGTTAAAATGACCGCCGCCATTAAAATATTTACGGGCAAATGTATTTACATCAAATCCTCCTTTGCTTCGAAATGAACTTTTGCGCTCATCTCCCCTGTCGATGATTACCGCAGCAAGCTTTATCCCATGTATGCTCAATGGAAAATTTACGAGCCCTTCCGTATCACCTGTCTTTACATTGAATTTGATAAGGTCTGACTGGGGAATGGCAATCAGTGCAGTGTTGTATTCATAAAAAACTTCCATACGGTTCAGAAGAACTTGCCCGAAAAATCGTACACGGTTTTCTAAAAAATTGTCAAAAAGGTTTTCATGTACAGGGCTGTGTTCCAATCCTCTTTCCTTCAGATCAGCAACCATATGATGAACATATGAAGAAGTAGAATTAAATCGAAATGATCCTGTGTCGGTCATTACACCTGCATACAGGCATTCGGCAGTATCAGTGTTTATTTTATCTGCATGCCCGCTTTTAACGATAAAGTCGTACACCATTTCTGATGTGGAACTTTTTGTAACATCGCTGATGCCATAATCAAACATTTCAACCTGCGGCTGCTGGTGATGATCGATCAGAACTTTGATACAGGGAAGTTTACTCAGCACCGGTTCCATGTTCTTTGTCCTGTTCATGGTATTGAAATCAAGGCAAAAAAGAAGATCACACTGGTTCAGTGCAAGAGTTGCCTTTGCTGTTTGCATTTCATAATCCACCACACTTTTACATCCGGGCATCCAGCTCAGAAATCCCGCCCAGTTGGTGGGAGAAATAACCGTTACATTATGCCCCCTCTGTTGTAAAAAATGGTACATGGCCAGCCCGGATCCCATTGCATCAGCATCAGGTTTCTGATGGAATGTAACCACAATATTTTTAGGTTCATCCAATAAAGAAAATATTTCAGCTACAGGTTTCATAAAACGGCTGCAAAAGTAGGCTTTTTAGCATTAGTAAAGCAGACAGCCTTCACAATTGTATCATTTGCAAATCTTTAACATTTGTATGATAAGTGTTTTGCCTGTAGCTTTGCAGGCCAAAATATAGATATGACCAACAGGACATTTACGATGATCAAGCCGGATGCGACAAGAAATGGCAATACCGGTGCGATACTTGAAAAAATAAATGAAGCGGGGTTCAGGCTGGTGGCCATGAAAATGATCCATCTTTCAGAACAAAAGGCGGGAGAATTTTATGCCATTCATAGAGAAAGGCCTTTTTACAGGGAACTGGTTGAATTCATGAGCAGTGGTCCTATTACAGCAGCCATACTCGAAAAAGAAAATGCAGTAGAAGATTTCCGCAAGCTGATCGGTGCCACAAATCCTTCCCAGGCAGAGGAAGGAACGATTCGTAAATTATACGCTGCTTCAATTGGGGAGAATGCAATTCATGGAAGTGACAGCGATGAAAATGCACTTATAGAAGGAGATTTTTTCTTCAGCAAACTGGAGCAATTCTGAAATCATAAAAATTCCCCCGCTATCATGACCTTGTCAATGAGGTTGGTGCCAAATGCATAGGGCAGGTAAGCAATTGAAGGAACCGGTCGTGTGATGATCAGATTTGCTTTTTTTCCAACGGTGATGCTTCCGGCCTCCATGCCTAACCCCATGGCATATGCGCCATTGAGGGTACTGGCATTTAGAGCTTCTTCAGGGAGCATTTGCATCTGTATGCAGCTTAAGGACATTACAAAATTCATATTACCCGAAGGTGAAGATCCCGGATTGTAGTCTGATGCAAGGGCGACGGCGCATCCAGCGTCAATGAGCCTCCTTGCCGGAGGCAAAGGCATTTTCAGGAAAAATGCAGCCGTTGGCAGTAAAGTACAGGTGCCCTGCCATCCTCCAATTTTTTTTGAAGCAGACAAAAGCCTGATGTTATCATCTGTCAGCACTTCAAGGTGGTCAAGTGAAACCGCATTCACTTTCAATCCTGTTTCAATCCCGCCCGTATTGTTGAGTTGGTTCACATGGAGCTTGGGTTGAAGGCCATGTAGCCGGCCCGCTGTACAAATGATCTCAGTTTCCTCAGCAGAAAAGAACCCGTTCTCACAAAATACGTCAATGTAATCTGCCAGTTTTTCACGGGCAATCACGGGCAGCATTTCGTTGATGATGATGTCAATGTATCCCTGGTGGTTTTCTTTGAATTCTAAGGGATAGGTATGCGCTCCAAGAAATGTAGACCTGATCGAAATGCTTGATTTTTCGCGGAGTTTCCTGATGACCCTCAGGATCTTCAGCTCGTTGTCTAACGTCAACCCATATCCGCTTTTTATTTCGATGGAGCCTGTCCCGGATTTGCCTATCTCCTGCAGCCTTTCCCATGCATGATTGAAAAGTTCATCCTCTGTTGCCTGGTCCAGTTTCTTTGCCGAATTTAAAATGCCTCCTCCTTCTGCAGCGATCTGTGCGTAACTCCATCCTTTTAATTTCTGAACGAACTCATCTTCCCGGCTGCCCGCAAAAACCAGGTGTGTATGGCTGTCGCACCATGCCGGTAGCACCAGGCAACCACTTACATCGGTTATTGATTGCTGTTGGCAGTAAACGGGTTTAAGTTTTATCATCTCCCCATATTCCACGATGTATCCATCTTCCACCACCAGGTAAGCATCATGGATCAAAGGAAGTTCCGCCATTTGCATACCCCTCAGAATATGACATTCCTCTCTAACGTTTACAAGGGTTTTGATATGGGTAAACACGTGCAGTGACATAATCCTTTACTTTGTGGATGTGTTGCGGGAGAATGCGTGTGCTTCAGTGGTAAGCACCACCTTTTCGAGGTTCAATTTATTATCAGGGGCAAAGATCAGGAAAGCGTATTTAAAAGTTTCCCCAAACAAAAAGCTTTCCATGGAATTTCTTTTCTCAAATGTGGTGATGCTTTTCAGTGATGCAAACCCGCTTTCAGTATAGCAATGTGTTAGGATATCATCCACCATCCGTTTTCCCATCCACAGGTATTCCGGGTTCCGGGTTTTGCGATACAGGTAAAAACAACTCTCCAGGTTTTCCGGCCGTAATGAATAGGAGCTGTCATTTACCTTTCCTGTTTTATAATTGAATTCTTCCGGCTCCATATTATACCGCGTCCACATATAATAATTTGCCTTTTGCATCTGGATGCCGGTGGTCACATCACCAGAATAAGCCATCAGGCCTGCAATGAATGCATCCAGGGCCCCATATAATGGTTGTGACTCAATTCCCGAATTCATGTCTACATGCCTGCAAAACCATCCTTCAGGTTGTTTCGCAATAATGTATTTCCTGATGGCCGCGGCGGAATGATCCCATGCTGTTTTAAAATCCGCATCTCCAAACAATTTCCATGATTTAAAGAGGTATTCGTAATATGAATCGATGTATCCGCTGATATGACTTTGTGTGCTGATCCATTTACCCGTGTTTACATCGATGATCTCGCCAACGAGGCCGATTTTGCTTCTCCTGTTGTACACAGCCAGGATCGCCTTTTTTGCAGCATTGTAATACTTTTGATCATGTGTTACAGCGGAAAGCTTGCCAAACTCCAGCATTAATGTTCCAATTTCAGCAGGATTGCTGGCCGAATCCCTGGTTTTACCACTTCTGAGATTAACATAACGGTAAGGCATACCCGTAGCTGTGCCGAAGCATGGCATGAGCCGGTTCCCGAGGTCAACAGCAAGTGTAAGAAATTTTTTATCCCCTTCTGATTCATAAGCGGCCAGCAAACCACCCAACAGCCGGATGGTGATTTCAAATACCTGTACTTCCTGGTCTGAATCAAAATTAAGCTCTGATAATATTAATTGCTTTGCCTCCTGCGCTTCTTGTTTCAGTCCCAGTAAAACGAATGTATCAAATGCATCGACCGGCGTCATCAGCATTGATTTTTTGTACCAGACCCTCGGCTCTTTAGTCAGTGGCTTCAGGTCATCCGCTCCCCATGCATATTTTTTATATCCTTCCCATCCATGCTGAGCAGCGGCCCGCACTTTCTCCATCATCTCAGATTTCATTTGCGGAGTAAAAGTATGTACGCCTTGCCCGAATGACAGTACCGGGAACATCAATATCAGAATGGTCTTCATAAGTGAATCGTGAGATGAAAAATCAATTTCTTATTTTATTATGATACACAGCTTTGATTTTGTTGCCTTCAATCTGGTAGGTCACACTTTCCGTTGTTTCTTTTTCACCAGTCGTCACCTTTTCCCGCTCAATGATCGTATTATCCTGGACGATACGCTCTGCGATCTCGCAATGCAGTAGTGGAAGGTTTTCAATCATTTTATAATGTTTTCTCAATCCAGCTTTACCTTTTATGACCAGTGAATCAGGGAATTGATAGAAGAGTACATCATCGGCGTACGGTGCCAAAAAGGCTTCAAGATTGTGGCCATTGTACCCGTTTACCTGCTGCTGCACCAGTAACTCTGGAGTACTGACGATAATATTGTCAGGATCCATCACTTCCCCTTTATTAATGATCAGTTTGATTTTTTTCCAGTTTTCAAGATTTTCCAGTGGGTTTGCGTTTAGCAATACGAGGTTGGCTAGTTTTCCCGGTTGAATGCTTCCAAACTCATTTTCCCTTCCAACAGCTTTTGCACCATTAATGGTGGATGATCGTAAAAGCTGCCATAGATTCATACCCGACTCCTGCATCCTTTTAAGCTCATCAAAATACGAGGCTGCATGTAGAGTACCTATATTTCCTGCATCTGTCCCCGTAGCGATGATCACTCCCGCATCAGACATTTTTTTTAGGTTGATCTTCAGGATTGAATCCTTAATCTTATCGGCATGTGCCAGGTTATAACCAAACCTTTTATAGCGGTTCACCAGTGCTGTGTCTTGTAAATGCTTCAGGTCGAACAATGAACCAAGAGCATCGGGATCAGCGTAATTATAATCCGTGTTGGTAAAATGATAATGTTGTGCAAACACATCCGTGTAATTAAAAGCAACTACCATAGTAGGACACAGAACCACCCTATTTTTTTTCAGCAACTGGACAAATGATGGCGGCACTACTTCATCATCCACATTGTGTACAAGGTAGTCGCAGCCATTTTCCACAGCAAGCTGCGCGGTGATGCGTTCAGTAGCATGAACAGCTACCCTGAGGTGATTTTTATGTGCTTCATCAATGACTGCCTTTACCAAAGGCAACCTTTTACGCGCTTCCGATTCAGCCTTTTGTGAAAAAACAATATACCAGATCTTGATAAGGTCCGGATGGAAGGGCAATTGCTGCTGTACATATTTCCGAGCATCTTCTTCTGTTTGCATAAGATAGAATGGCGAATCGTCACCAAGGTCCTTATATGCTTCCGGTAACCAGGTCGTTAATAAAGGCCCGGTCATAAAAATCGAAGGCGCATAATTTTTTGTCGAAAAAGTATCCCGCTGTTTTAAAAAATTGATCGTCGAACCAACATCCACCACGGTGGTAATTCCGTTTGCGAGATACCTTCGAAGCTGTTGTTCCATGTGTTCGTGATTCCATGTGTTTTCCTTAGCGAGGGCAACATATTTTTGAAGATCAATTACATCAGGCCTTGCATACAAGCCGCCACTTTGAAAAAAATGAATGTGTGCATCCACCAGACCTGGTATCAGGTAATTACCGGTTCCGTCTATAAATACTGCCCCGGCTGAAACCTTATTTTTAGAAGTGGTTTCAATTTTTGTGACCTTACCATTTTGAACCTGGATTGTTTGTTTGGGTATGATCTGCATCTTTTCAACATCCACAAGGTTGGTATTAGTAATATATACCTGTGAGTGAATGCCGGATGTGAGAATTATAGCCAGTATGACCAAAAGCGATTTTAACATCAATTGCATTTGACCAAATGTACATTTTTGTAGGGAGCCGGTAAATTTTAGCTGTAAAGGAAACCAGGAAAAGAAGTGCTTAAAGCGTATGGGGGAATTGGTCAATGCCTAAAAAAAAAGCCCTCCTGATAAATCAGAAGAGCTTGTCGATTGCTTGCCATCTATAAAAATTTAATTCATAGAATCAATAACAACGTCCTTAATAACGTAGTTATTTTTTCTTTGCTGAATCCATTTTTTGTTCAACTTTTGCTTTCAGTGAATCACTTTTCCTTTCCAAACGATCTTTTGCAGTATCTGCGTTAGCCTGAATCTTATCTTGTAAAGAATCAGTTTTGTCTTCGATTTTGTTTACTACTGAATCTTTTATCTCTTCTGTAGAAGTAGTTTTGTTATCATCACAGGCGGCTAAAGCACCAGCAACTAATAGAACCATCAGGAATTTTTTCATTGTTTGTTTTTTTAAATTTTATGAATTAACACCTTTTAATACCACCTTGTTTAAAAAGTAACCCATAAAAAAAAATTATCCGGTGGGAATGATAACAAAATCATCCCTCAAGTTGAACCTTTTCTCCATTGATATACAAGCCATTACATAAAATTAAAAACCCTTCCACTCTTTGTGGGTGTCCATAAAAAAACCGCTAATTCAGTTTAGCGGTTTAAACGTTGAACGTTTTCAGATATTTTTTGACAAACCGGTCAATGGAAATTAACCGGAGTCATGTGATCTGTAGATTGCATGAATACCTCCTTTCTTTTGGTGAATGAAAAACAAAATTACAAATTATTCCGACACTCACTCATCCGAATTTATTCAACCGGCATTTGTTTTAAATAATCGTATTGAAGATCTTCATGTAACAGGGAAACCGCCACTTTGATTTTCTTCAGTTGGTTATTGAACAGGTTGTTCAGCGCCGTACTTTTTTGAATTGGAATTCCTGACTCTTTTATTTTTGTAACGAAATAGAGCAAGAGTTCTACTTCTACAATTTTTGATCCGCTGTATTGAATATACCTGTTGATTACCCTTCCGATCTTGCGGATACTTTTTTTACAGAAATATATATTGGAAGTGTTGATCTCTTCGAATAGAACATCTGCCTGCAGTTTCACATTCACAACATAACCCTCAAGATCATCTGATTCAAAAAGCAGAAAAGTCAAGAGCTCCTTATTGTCCTTTTTAAATCTTGCCAGCCTGATGCAGACCTCAATCAGACGGTTGGTGGGTAATTGCTGTAATTCTGCTTTTATTGTATTAATCGTGGCTGCTTTCACTACGCATTAATTGATGAGAGAAAATTGAAAAGCGCAATCGAAGCCAGGTTTGTTAGCGGGAGTGAATGTAGTTATCCAGGTGGTTAATAGTTTGCTGTTGTGAAAGTATCGTTTCCCTGATCACATCACTGATAGAGATGATACCACTTAGTGTATTTTCTATGAAAACGGGTAAGTAACGGACATTGTTACTTGTCATAAGTTCCATGCAATGTTCAATGCCGTCTTCTGGTTTAACACGTGGCAGTGAGGTTGTCATGATTTCCGATACCTGTGTGCTGGTTGAATTTTTACCCTTCAGGATCACTTTCCTGGAATAATCCCTTTCAGTCACAATACCTACAAACTCATTTTCGGAAGTCAGCACAATCACAGACCCGATATTTTTTTCTGCCATAACATGCAAAGCATTAAAAACGGTTGTTTCTGGTGATACAGAAATGTAATTAGCTCCTTTGCGTGACAGGATGTCGTTAACACTGCTCATATATAAATTTTCTGGACGAAATTTACGAAAAGATCAATAGGTTAGCAAAAAGATTTGAACTCGTGGTATATATTGCTAATCAGCAATATCTAAACAAGCAACCATGAACCAGGAAACAGGGAAATATTTGATCTTTTTTGGTGTAGTTGTGATACTTATCGGGATCCTCATATTCTTTTTTCATGATTCTTTTAAATGGATCGGACGTTTACCGGGGGACGTCAATATAAGTAAGGAGAATTTCCGGTTCCATTTTCCATGGGTCACGATGCTGTTGGCCAGCATTGTCCTTACGATATTAATAAATTTGATAAGGAAATTCATATAATTATTCAGCCTAAATGAAAAAGTCCCGGGATAATGTCCTCACTCTAAAAATTTGACAGGCAGCGAATTGGGATGAATATTTACAAAAATATTTGTTTGTATTAAAATAATCCTTTTACTTTGCAAAGCAATCCCGTACCTCATAAAGACTTGCCCCCGTACCCCCTGAAGTTTTAGTTTTTATCCATTTTCCCCAGGAAGATTACTTAATTATTGTTTACCGATTTACTAAAATTTAGACTTGATATGAAAAAACTTTACACACCAGACGTTGAAAATGCATTAACAGCTGTTGGCATTATTGCAGGATTTTATGCCCTGATGGCTATTGTTGCTTTTTTCGCTTAATTTTTTTCCATTACTTTTTTAAAGGTGCCAGGAGATGATTCCCCGGTAGCCCCCTTCTTCGCTGCTGGCTGAAAAATTAATATCTTTTGATTTTTTATATTTATTCCATCGGGGAACCGGTTTACCTGCGCCTATCAAATAACCAAGCACACTATCGCTGAGAAATGCCTGCCTGCCTTGTATCATAAATAACCAACTACCCCGGCACTGCGGCGGTGGCCAACCCGTTTACCGGACGCAAGGGTAGATAGAGATTGAATCCTGGAATTCTTTAGTGGTAAAAAAATGTCTCAACTGATAGCAGTGTTGAATGGTTCTCGCCTCTATTAAATAATAGCATCCATCATTTTATATCCTAAAATTCCTGCCATAATTCTAATTTTAGATATGGAATATTTTGTTACTCATGATTCTATTGTAAGAAAGATCTGGGGAAAGGGTGATACCATACTGTTTATTTTTGCCGGAGCGTCTGCTGAGTTTGCCTTAAACAAAGCGGTCGACTGGCTTTACTACACGGGGAAATTACCGGCAGACCCATTGAAAAGGCTCTTCAGTACAATCACCTATGCCCGGCAAATCGTTTTTTCAGAAAAAGAAGCTGCCCTGGATGCGATAGATAAGATAACGGCTATTCATCAAACAGTAGAAAAAAATCGCGGAGCTTTGATACCTGATTGGGCTTACCGGGATGTGCTTTTCATGCTCATACACTATTCCATAGCTTCCTTCGAAGTGATGGAAAGAAAATTATCGGCAAATGAAAAAGAAGACGTTTATGAAGTATTTAAAAGGTTAGGAACCCGGATGAATTTGAAAGAGCTGCCATTAACTTTTGATGCCTGGAAAGAAAGCCGTCAGTCACACCTTGAACAAAACCTTTTCAAAAGTAAATATTCGATAGATCTCTACAGGCAATATAGAAAGCATCTTGGTTTTTCGAGGTATAAAATTTTATTGGAGGCGCAGGTACTTGTTGTTCCGGCCGTTGTAAAAAAATTATTGAACCTCGGGAACATCTCCTGGCTTCAACCTTTACTTTCAATTTATAAATTTACGAGGATACTAAAACTTGATTGGTTCTTTAAGTCTATCATTCTGCCAAAAGATTACAGATCACGCGTCAAAGACCTGGATACACATCCTTAAATTTTCAATCAAACTACCATCTCCATCTTAAAAATATTATTTTTTCCACGTGTTGTTGCCTTCATCGGCGTCCACAAAAATGCCGCTGAGAATTTGTGCCGAACGAAAAACTTTTGTACCCGAAACTGATATGGTTACCTGCTTCTGATTTTGTTCCCAGATGGCAGGACTTTTATGAATGCTTTTTATACTTCCATCTGTAAATGTTACCTGCAGATCAATTGGTACCGCAAAACCTCCAATGTTCCTGATTTCAACAAGTGCCCCCTGTTTGTTAGTTGTTATATTTTGTATTCCTATGTCTGTATAATTATTTGTAAAAAACCAATTATTCCAAAACCAGTTAAGATTTATCCCTGAAGTCTGATTAAAAGAATTGAAGAAATCCCATGGGATCGGGTGTTTGCTATGCCAGCTTTCCATAAATGCTAAAAGACATTTCTTAAATAATTCATCACCCAACAGATCTTTTACTGCTAAGTATGCAAGTGAAGGTTTTCCATATTCATTATCTCCGAGTGCCTCCTGGCCCAGGTTTTCACCAGGAGTAATAATAGGAAGATCTTTGTTTGCAGATGGGTCATTGATCCAATCGTTCAGGCGAAATTGCCGGTAGAACTCATCTGCTGAATCTCCTGACATCACCGACCTGTTGTACAACAATTCAAAAGCCGTTGCCCATCCTTCATCCATAAATCCGTAACGGGTTTCATTGATGCCCATGTAAAATGGAAACCAGGTGTGGGAAATTTCATGTTCAGCTACAAAATGGGAGAAAGAAAAATCTGCGTTTGTCTCATCATTTGCCATCATCGGGTATTCCATTCCTGCATATCCCTGGAATACGGTCATTTTTGGAAACGGATATGGCACACCCGGGAAATTATGTGAAAGCCATACCAGGGAATTACGGCCGTAATCAACCATATGGTGAAAATCTTTTGCAGTATCATTAAATGCGGCCTGGATACTTGCCCTTCTTCCTGACCTGTCGTCCACTTGTGCACCTGCTCCATCCCAAACATAGTGATCACTCAATCCAACTGCAACATCTGAAATGTCATTATAGTTAAATTTCCAGGTATTGATTGAGTTTTGAGTGGTTATATTTTTCCCTGCGATATCTGCTGTTGTGACGATATGCATGGTCACGTCACTCTTTTTTGATTGTTCCAGTCTCCGTATAAACTCAGGGTTTAAAACTTCTGAAGCATTTTGAAGGTCACCCGTGGCCCAAACGATGTAATTTTTTGGAACTGTAACACTCAAAGTATAATCATTGAAATCATTGTAGAATTCCAGGGCATCATTGAAAGTCAGCCTGTCCCAGCCATTGTAGTCATCATAAACAGCTACCCTCGGATAGAAGTATGCAAGAAAGTAGGTTGTGCTGTCAATCATACCTTCTCTCCCACTCTTTAATGAAAGCTGGTAATGCCATGCAAAGAAAAGTTCAACGCGATCATGGGTTGCCAGGGGTTTTGATAACCTCACCGGCTGTACTGTTGAAGATGGTTGATTAATTCCTGGTCTTTTCATTAGGCCGTTGATGGAAAATGAATCAATGAATACCCCTTCGGTCAGGTAATTCTCAGGTGCCTCGCCAAACCTGGGGGCACCGGCTTTGTGAATATTCTGTATCAATTTTATTACAAGGGATCTTAAAGTATCCGGGCTGTTATTGGTATAAATAATTTTTTCCCATCCTGTGATCAACCTAGATGGGGGAAAAGCAGAAATTTTAATATCGTACCTGGCGGTATTCTGCCAGTATTTTAACCCCGGATTGCCGTCATTGGATCGTGTTTGATGCTGGTATGCTTTTTTAATATCCCTTGGCATGTACAAGGATTGTGAGGTAACATACCACGAAGAAAAAATCAGGATAAAAATAACAGGCAGTCTTTTAATCATTAGAACATTTTGGGGAAGTTAACTGAAAATGGAGTCGGGTTTAATTAATATGATGAGCGGTTTTTTAGTTGATTGTGGTTGAGATTTATAGCAAAAAAACTGGAATGAGAAATGAGTGCGAAAACATAACATTTTTTATTAACCTTTAAATTTTAAAAAATGGCTAAGTATTCCAAATCCTCACAGGATTCTGTGAAAGATTCAATGCACAAAATGATACACGGGAAATTGAAAAGCGGGCGAAGTGGCAGAAAAGTAAGTAATCCAAAACAAACGATCGCAATTGGCCTCTCAGAAGCAAGGGAAAAAGGTGCAAAAGTTCCAAAAAAAACCGGCACAAAGAATACCTCCAAAAAGTCAACAACAAAATCTGCTGCAATGAAATCAATTTCCAATAAATCATACAGTAAGAACAATCAGGCAAATACTTTTTATAAAATTTAATTTTAAGCTCCTTTCCTAAATATGAAAAGTCGCTCAGAGGTAATCTTTCTTAAATTTTTCAAAAGGAACTCATGAAACGTTAAAAAACCCTTCAATTTAATTCATTCTATTTAATTTTAATAATGTCTCATAAATAATTAATCATCAAATTTTTAGACAATAATTATTATTGTGGCATAATTTTCTCTATATATACAAAGTAAATTTCCTCATTTTAAAATCAGTTATGAACAAAAAACTACATCCAACTTATTTTTTGAAGAATTTTCTTTACTTAATTACTGTGATTTTCATTTTTGCCTCATGCGCTTCAAAATCCAATCTGGATACCAGCAAGGATGTTGTGCCAGCCGACACCGCTTCATTATACAATAGCAGCATGCTAACCGACACCGGGACAATTATTGAAACAAGTGCAGTCCCGAAAGGGAGCTTACCTGCTTATACTAAACGAACACCTTCAGGCTCACACAATACCGGAACAGGAACAAGGTCTTCTGGAACTGCTTCTTCCGGAAATGGAACAAGTACTTCAAGCAGTGGAACAGGGCAAACAACAACAGCTAAAAAAGGTTGGAGCAAAGCTGCCAAAGGTGCTGTAATTGGCGCCGGGACGGGAGCAATTGCAGGTGCTATCATCAGCAAGAAGAAAGGAAAAGGAGCAATTATTGGTGGTGTTGTAGGTGCAGCCGGTGGATATATAATAGGCCGCAGTAAAGATAAAAAAGACGGCAGGGTAAGATAAATTATTCGCCAGGATAATAATTCCAATAGTATTTAAAACCTGACATATCCAAACCATCATAATATGGTTTGGATATTTTTTTGGCCCGAAGGGAACCTTCAGATTTTATTCAGCGTTTTTCCAAATCTCCCAGAATTGCTGCTGTTTCACGGATGTTTCCGGAAGGTTTGAAAGCCTCACCTTCACCTCTTTGAAGCCAGTTATGACAACATTCGTTTTATAAATACCTGCAGGCTGTTTTACCTCAACAATCACCAATTCTCCAATCTTAAAATGACTGATAGAAGACCGGAAGTCGCTAAAACTTTTTATGCGCAATCCTCCGATTGATATTAACTGGTCATTGGTATGAAGACCAGCCTTACCCCAGCAACCAAGAGGATCCATGATTCCCAAGTTCATCAAATCCTTGGATTTTTGCCAGGCATACACTCGAAGGTCTGGTGCTTTCATGCCATTATGGTCAATAGCATCCAACCAAAGTGTGTCCATATGCACCCCGATCAATTGCAGAAATTTATTGAAGTCAACGGGGTTCTTGCCGCGGATCGAATTCTCAAAAAATGGTTTTACTTCGCACCTGCAAACTTCGTTCATTGCCCCTTCTACATCTGCTCCTGAAAATCCCATCGGCCCCGAATAATTATCAAACATTTTACGCATCACATCATCAATCGAAAATTTACCATTTGTAGCTGATCGAATATAAATGTCCATCATTGTTCCAAGAAGCTCACCCTGCACGTGGGGGCTCCCGAGATAATCGCCTGCATATCCGGGTGGTGCATTTTCTGCCATGCTGATCATCTCAGGTGACAATAAATAATTTCCGGAGTTGCCATAGTATTCTGAAATTTTCTTTTCAAGGTGTTTTAGACGAAGGGGGTCTTCAATCTCTACCCCTGCCCGCCGAAGGATTAAATCGGCATAAAACATTGTGACACCTTCACTCCACCACAGGCTGCGGGCCAACTGAGGGGTTCTAAAGCTTACGTCCCCCCACTCCTTCGGGCGGATCCGGACCAGGTTCCAGGTATGAAAATATTCGTGGGATATCTCAAGGATCAGGTCAGCGAAATTTTTCTTGAGCTGTGCTGAGGGAACACCAACTGCCACAGAATTCAAATGTTCAAGAGCACCATAAGAATTGTCCTGCAATAAAAAATAATATTCATTGTATGGTATACGGCCAAATAATTTTGCCGCCTGCCGCACTATTTTTTCGACCGATGAAATCAACTGAAAGCTATCAAAGGCATTCGCTCCCGGTGCCAGCCAGTAGGCTATGGTGTGTGGAACTTCATGAACGTAGAATCGCCAGCTTTTAAAATGCCCGATGAGTATCGGGCAATCAAGCAACGTAAACGCATTCGATGCAAAAAATTGATTAGGATCTTTGGTGGCGGTAAGGCCTGTAGAAATTTTCCATCCCGGAGGGATTTTTAGAACAACATGAGCCGGCACTTGTGTCGCGCCATCCAGGTACATGAACGTTTGCATTCCGCCTACCAATCCTCCTGTTGATGAGAGAAACGGACGCCATGCAGCACGTTGTCCGGCGATGGCAGGCAGGTGAATTTTGTAACCGAGAAAGGCATTTCCTCCCGATGTTGTTATACGCCAAACCGCACTGTCTTCCCTGAGTATCTTCCCGGGATGTGCCACGTTTTCAAATTTGAAATTTTCAACAAATCGCCAGTACTTGTCATCATACTCCGGATGAGCTGCCATGGCAAGGCGGAAAGTATCAGGAATATTTTGAATATGCATCTTCACACGGATCACCGACAAATCTGAAGTATCAACCTGGAGGGTATAATTTATTTCAGGTTGTAAAACTGATGGTACTACACCTCCAGGTGTTTCGGATTCGCAATTTCCGGTCATCATGATGCAACAGGTAACCAGGTACAATATTAATTTTTTATGTACCCTATTTTTTTCCAACAATGATTTATGCATGTGTAAATTTAGTGTAAGGCAGCTTCGCCATATTTTTCATTTACACGTATTGCGTAATCTTCTTGATGTAATGAGGGCCAGCTTAACTTGTAAAATGATTCTGCAATAATTTGCTACAATTTTTATTCAATTTATTTTACGCTGATTGATTTATCTTACCACAAATTCATGGTATGAGAAAAATGATATTGTTTTTTATAATCGTGGTAATGTCGGGGCATGGAGTTGCACAAAAAAGTGTATTAAGGGACAGGGTAAGTGTTTTGGCTGCTTCTATGGAACAAAAAATAATTGACTGGAGGCGCGATTTTCATGAACACCCCGAACTGGGAAACAATGAAACAAGAACAGCATCGATAGTAGCAAGGCATTTGCAATCATTGGGGATCGAAACAAAAACGGGCATTGCCCATACCGGGGTAGTTGGAATCCTGAAAGGTGCTAAACCAGGACCTGTAGTGGCATTGAGGGCTGATATGGATGCCCTTCCCATTACAGAACGGACACCGGTTCCTTTCGCCTCCAAAGTTCGCGCACAATACAATGGCCAGGAAGTTGGTGTGATGCATGCGTGCGGCCACGATTCACATGTAGCCATGTTGATGGGAGTTGCGCAGGTATTGGCTTCACTTAAAAATGAGATCAGGGGGACTGTAAAATTTATTTTTCAACCGGCCGAAGAAGGAGTACAACATGGTGAAGAAGGAGGTGCAGAAATGATGGTAAAGGAAGGTGTGATGGACAATCCAAAAGTAGACGTGGTTTTTGGAATGCACATAGATTCCAAGATCGAAACAGGGACTATCAAATACCGGGCTGGAGGAGCCATGGCAGGGGTAAACGATTTACGCATTCTTGTAAAAGGCAAATCAGCTCATGGTGCAACTCCCTGGGCTTCTGTAGACCCGATCGTAGTATCTGCCGAGATCATCAATAACCTTCAAACAATTGTAAGCCGGAATTTGAATATTACTGAAAATCCAGGGGTTGTATCAATTGGCTCGATCCATGGCGGCAATCGTTCCAATATCATCCCTGAACAGGTGGAAATGATAGGAACCATCAGGGCGATGAGCACTGAAGATGAAAAATACCTGATTGAGCGAATCAGGCAAATCGCTACAAAAACTGCTGAGAGCCTCGGAGCAATAGCCGACGTTTCGATCCCATACACCTCCCACTATCCTGTAACGTTCAACGATCCATTGCTCACAGAAAAAATGTTACCGTCACTGCAAAAATCGGCCGGGGTGAAAAATGTACTGGTGAGGCCCGTTGTTACCATGGCAGAAGATTTTTCTTTTTACCAGCAAAAAGTGCAGGGACTGTTTATTTTTTTAGGTGGAATGCCTAAAGGACAAGACCCACTGACAGCTCCCTCTCATCATACTCCAGATTTTTTTATAGATGAAAGCAGTTTTCAACTTGGGGTTAAAACCATGGCGAATCTTACACTGGATTATATGGACCTGTTTACAAAGGGAAAATGATGACCGGATCAATGAGCACCGTAATAATACAGGCTTAGTTCAAAGGGATGCTGAAATAAAAAATGGAGCCGACATTTTCCTCGCTTTCGACCCACATTTTTCCTCCATGATGTTTAACAATTTCAGACGAAATATATAATCCAATTCCAGACCCCGAAAATGTTGATGCCAATCCCTTCACCCTGAAAAATCGTGTAAAGACTTTTTCAAGATCCTGATTGGGTATTCCAATTCCAAAATCCTTTACACTCACCACAACATTCTTATTTTCAACATTGGTTGTAAGGATCACCTGATCCGCGGACGGAGAATATTTTATGGCATTGGTCAGTAAGTTGATCAGCACCTGCTCAAGCCTCAGGTAGTCTGCTTTAATTTTCACATCTTCTTTTTGGATATTTGATTGGATGGTGTGCGAATTTGATGTATGTGCAATGTTGCCAATCGTTTCTGCAACAAGGTCGTTAAGGTCAAATTCAGTCAGGTTCAATTGAAGCTGGCCAGCCTGGATCTTTGTCACATCGAAGAGGTCTGAAATGAGGTTTCCCAGCTTATTCACCTGTTTCATTGTATTATTGATAAATGTATGATTAGGATCGTCCTCCAACCGGAGCTCTAACAACTGGAGGTTTGCCTTAATTACAGTGAGCGGAGTTTTGAGTTCATGACTTGCCATGGCCATAAAATCATCTTTGTAATTATTCAATTCCTTTAGCTGGTCAGCGTATTCTTTTAGCTGTTTATCAATTTTAACCCTGTTGGTGATGTCGCGCGCAATTTTTGAAGCTCCTATAATTTCTCCTCTGTCATTTTTAATTGGAGAAACCGTTAGTGAAATATTTATTTCACTGCCATCCTTTCGGCTCCTTACTGTTTCAAAGTGATCAATCCTTTCGCCAGCCTTTATTTTAGAAATGATCTCTCGCTCTTCATCCTGTTTACCGGCAGGAATGAGTATATTAATGGGTTTACCAATGATCTCCTCGTCATTATAACCAAAAATCCTTATGGCTGCACTGTTCCAGCTGGTAATAATTCCCTGTAATGTTTTGCTGATGATTGCGTCATCTGAAGATTCAACAATTGCAGCGAGGCGCTTCAATCCGATTTCTGCCTTATTTCTTTCAGTAGTATCCTGGTAAACGCCCAATACGCCTCTTTGCTGGTGATCTTCGTCATATAATATTTCGATACTAATTAATGCGGATATCCTGGTGCCGTCCGGCCGTTCAATCATAACTTCTTCATCATACACGCTGTTGCATGATTGCAATGCTAGGGTGATTGGATTGCGCTCTTGTGGAATTACTTTTCCATCGCGATCGTATATTTTTAATGAGTTGTAAAATGCAGTGATGTCTTGGTGATCAGGAGTCCAGCCCCAGAGTTTTAAAGCAGTTTCGTTGAAATAATTTATCGTTCCATTTTTATCGGTGGTGCAAACACCTAACGGAAGAAGGCGTGTTAAAAGTTTGAACTTTTCTTCGGTCTGAAATAATGCGGAGTTACCAGTCGTAGGCTGAGTGTCATTCATCCAGGCAAATTTATCTAAAAAATTAATAACTAGTAAATCACTTAATCAAGGATTTATAACATCAAGTCAGGCGTGAATTATCAATGGTGAAGTTGTAAAAATTACAAGACCATTCACAAAAATTATTGCCCACAACCCTAAAAACATAAACTAATTGACTCCGATAAAATAACTCCCATTTATATAGCGGAAATAATACAAAGAGGGGAAATAATATAAAGGGTAATTGCAGTGTGCACAAGCTGCCTGACAACTGTTAATAAACGGCCAAAAAATGATAATGGTATAGACTTTGTTTATGAAATGCCAGTCTTTAAAACCAAAAACGAATCACCATGAAATCATTATCAATTTTTCTGCTGGTTTTGGGTACCAGCTTTTCAATATTTGCTCAAAATGTAACAAATGTAGTGACCATCCAGGTAAATGGTAACAGGAGCAGGCAGATCGTTGTTGACGGTAACACGTATTCAATGACTGATAATTCCAATACATCCACTAGTATCAATGGCGCCAATACCAACAATCGAATTACCATTACAGATCTTCAACCAGGCCAGCATACAATGCAGGTATTCAGATACACAAATAATAATGGCAGGCGGAATGCAGCATCCACTTCATTTAATTTAAGATCAGGATATGATATGCTGATCACAGTAAATGGTGATGGAAGTGTACAATTGAAAGAAAGCAGGAGAAGAGGAAACAGGCGGATTCAAAACACCCCGATGACAGATGCGAATTTTTCGCTTTTACTTCAGAATGTGCAGCGGCAATGGAATACCGGATCAAAAACCACATTGATTGCAAGCAGCTTCTCCAATACAAATAATTATTTTACGACCCAGCAAGCCATACAACTCATTCAATCAGTTAGATCAGAAAGTGCGAGGCTTCAACTTGCAAAATCCTCTTACCGAAGTATAGTGGATCCGGCAAGCTTTACCCAGCTCTATTCCTTACTCCCCTCCCAGGCCAGCAAAAATGATCTTGCCAGTTATGTTTCAGAATATAACATCAACAATCCTATCTATACAAATAACAACAACGGAAATAATAACAACAACAACCAGTACAGAACAGCAATGCCGTCAGCAAACTTTAATAATTTAATGCAGGATGTGCAAAAGCAATGGCTGCCAGGCGCAAAAATGTCTTTCCTCACAAACGCATTTGCAAATGCGAATAATTATTTTTCTACCAGCCAGGCAAAACAATTGATCCAACTCGTGAGTGAAGAAATCAACCGGTTACAGTTGGCAAAGGCTTCTTACCATACAATTGTTGACCCTGCAAATTTCACTC
>JBDUCQ010000044.1:0-19891 GCA_040003385.1 Ginsengibacter sp.
ATAAGCTGAAAGATATACTTGAACATTTATTGAATGAAGATGAATTTCTTTCCCCCGGGGGGATCAGGGCCTTGTCCAAGTACCATGAAAAAAATCCTTATACCGTAGCTGTTGACAATGTTGACTATACGATCCAATACGATCCGGGCGACTCAACATCAAATTTATTCGGAGGAAATTCAAACTGGAGGGGGCCTGTGTGGATGCCGATCAATTATATCATTATCCAATCAATTCGTAAATACGGAGAATTTTATGGTGATGGATTGTTGGTGGAATGCCCGTCCGGATCGGGAAACAAAATGAACCTGATGCAGGTAGCCGATGTTCTGACACACCGTGTGATCAGCCTGTTTACAAAAGATGCTGATCAGAAACGCAGGCTGCATGGAAAATACAACTGGTTTTATCAGCAACCGGAGAATCAACACCTCGTTTTATTTTACGAATATTTTCATGGTGATGATGGAAATGGTCTCGGTGCCAGTCATCAAACAGGATGGACCTCGCTTGTTGCGCAGCTCATCAGCGAATATGTTTGAACCCTGCCTTGAACTTGAACATTGAAAATTGAAAATTGAGTGTTGAGTGTTGAGTGTTGAGTGTTGAAAAAATGCAGAATCAGAATTTTCAGAATTAGATCATCAGAATTGACCCCAATCCTTAATAAATACTCTTCACCTTGAGTATTCCTGCCTGCCGTAGCGGCAGCGCAGGCAGGGAACATTGAGTGTTGAACATTGAATGTTGAATGTTGAGTGTTAAATGTTGAATATTAAAAAAAATGCAGAACCAGAATTTAAGGATAAATATTTGCTGATCTCTTACAAAAGATCAATTACCGGGCAGTTCAATCACAAATTCTGCCCCTTCTCCCTCTTTTGTATTTACCCTTATTTCACCACCGTGTGATTTGATGATGTCATAGCTCAGGCTTAAACCCAGTCCTGTCCCCTCTCCGGCTGGCTTTGTAGTATAAAACGGCTGGAATATTTTATCCAGTATATTTTGTGGAATACCAGCGCCGTTGTCCTTTACTTTGATAATAATCTTATCCGAGGTTTTAATTGTGCTTACAAAAACGGTAGGTACATATTGCCCGACTGCCGAAACCCCGGCCTGGCCGCCATTACTTAAGTCACGGATGCTGTTCGAAGATTTTTCAGCCACTGAGTAAAATGCATTATTAAATAAATTCAGTAATACCCTACCAATATCCTGTGAAATGATGTTTATTTTACCAATACTTTGATCGAAATCTGTTTCCAGGGTGGCATTGAAAGATTTGTCTTTGGCTCTCAGTCCATGATAGCTTAATCTCAAAAATTCGTCAACCAATTCATTAATGTCTGTGGGCTCCTTTTGAGTGGTGGAAGTGCGCGAATGTTGAAGCATCCCCTTTACAATCGAATCTGCACGTTTCCCATGGTGATTTATTTTTTGTTCATTGTCGGTGATGTCATTGGCAATTGATTTCACTTCCTTAAAATTGCCCCTGTCAATTTCCTGGTTCATTTCGGCAAGCAATTCTGTATTCACTTCAGAAAAATTATTTACAAAATTCAATGGATTTTGAATTTCATGTGCAATCCCTGCTGTTAGTTCTCCCAGCGACGCCATTTTTTCCCTTTGTACCAACAGTGCCTGCGCAGATTTTAATTCTTCAATTGCCTGCTCAACCTTTGCTCTCTGAAAATCAGTTTCTTTTTTTTGATTTTCCAAAACCATATACTGACGTTGCTTTAACTTGTTGTTCCGCCAAAGAATGAACGCGATAAAAAGCAAAATGGACAGGGCCCCTGCCAAAGCATAAATCTGCAGTTTGTTTTTGTATTCAGCTTTGGCGGATTCCACTTCCTGTTGCTTGAGTTGAGTATTGAAAGTAACATTTTGCAGGTCCATAACCCTTTCCCGGCTGAAAATGCTGTCTTTTAAATTTAGACTGCGTTCAGCATATTTAAAAGCACTGTCAGTATTTCCTTTTATTTTATAAACCTGCACCAGGTTGTTTATGGCTTCGAATAGATTTTTAATCTCAGATATGAGCGGATCCCATGATCTTGTAACTAATTGGGCATAATATAAAGATGAATCCAATTGACCAGTTTTCCTGAACAGCGTGGACATGCCACTGAAAATTTGCAGACTATCATCGGGAAAACCATTTTGTACAGACAGGGGAAACGATAACCTGTAATTTCTTAGTGAAAGGTCATATTTTCCCTGCATTTGCTGGATAGTAGCCAACAGGTAAACAGGAAATCCCCACTGTACGCCATTCATCAGCTCATTTTCCTTTATGGTCCGCTGGGTATAATAGAGTGCAGAATCCAATTGATTGTTCAGAACATAGATTTGTGCGATCTCTGCAAAAAATAATGGAATCAGCCGGTGCCCTGAAAATCTACCCATATTTCCTGCCAATAGGTTATGCTCCTCCGAGATACGTTCACCTGTAAATGCTTGAAATAAAGCATTGGAATAATCCCCGGCTTCCCTGTAGAGACCCTGTAAATTAAGATGAACTAAAGCGACTCCTGTTTTATCATCCAATTCACTGTAAATGTTTAATGCCTGCAAACCATATTGTAATCCGAGGCTGAAATTACCATGGCTTGAAACAAAATCTGTAAAAGCAAGCAGGCAACTTGCTTCTCCCTTTTTATATTTCAATGACCTTGCAAGCTTCAGCCCAGCCTGGGCAGATTTAAATGCAGAATCGAACTGGGTTTGTTGATGGCATAACGAAATCAATGCATTGACTTCAGCCGTATCATGCTTTTGTTGCTGGATGATCGCCTTCAGGCTGTCTGTATTAAGCTGTGGCTGAGCACCCAGAAATTGAACGGTGAACAGAGAAATACAAATGCATATGTTGGTTATCGATTTACAAAGCATTAATTTGTTCCTAATTTTATTTTTAATTTTCAAAACTAAAGAACATGAAACAGCTGATTTCATTACTGCTTATTTTCAATTCCATGATTACGTTTGCCCAGTTTGAGGGATCGAAGCAAACCTATTCTTCACCTAAGCTGAAAGAAGAAATCGCAAAACATAAGACTGTTGCCATTCTTCCCTTTAGTGTAAATATAACATATAAGAGACCTCCAAAAAATTATGATGACAACGAAAATAAAAATGAAGAAAAAAGCATCGCAAAAAATTTACAGCAATCCATGTTTACGTTTTTGCTGATGAAAGCAAATAAATATTCGGTAACATTCCAGGATGTGAACAGGACAAACGCATTGCTTACATCAAAAGGAATACTCAATAAACTGGATGAGCTCACACAAGATTCAGTTTGCAGGGCATTGGGTGTTGATGCGGTGATCAAATGCAATTATGCTTATGAAAAAACTGCCTCGGAAGGTGCAGCCATCGCAAAATCAATTATAGGGCTAGGTGGCAAAACGGGGAGTGGTGCCCTTACCATGCAAATTTATAACAACACCTCGGGTGACCTTTTGTGGAGATTTTACAAAGCGATGGATGATAACATCATGATGTCTTCCGACCAGCTGATGGAACGGATGATGCGGAAGGTTTCCCGGAATTTTCCCTACGAAAAATGACGGCTACAAAGAATCAGTTACCGGAGAGCAAGTCAATATTTTTCACTTTGGAAGGAAACCAAATCATCATCTCGCCTTTACCACGATGAGCCCATGCATAATATGGAATGGCAATAAATGGCTGTTTGATGGTAGAAATGGAACTGTCGCTGCTGATGATCACCGCCGGTAAATTGCTGGTAAGAACATTGATGCCATTGAGCATGGAAGGCCTGTATTCGGAAATGAAGTGAGTCCCGGCTGGAATGATGATATTGCTTGTTTTACCAAAATTGTCGGTCCATTCGGCACAATAGATTAAAGGGCCACGTTGCAGTGCTACCTTACCCGCATCCTCGGTAACTTCTTTTTTCGCCCAAACCTGTCTCACTTCCATGGGGAGAGTTAGCTGGATGTCGTCTCCCTTCTTCCATTTTTTATCCAGGACTGCATAGCCATCCGTCACCGGATAATCGATCGCTTTTCCGTTGATTTTTATGATGACCTTTTTATCAGAATGATCTGCAAATGCATACAGGTCCCCGGGCATCGCTTTATTTTGCGCCCATCCCGGTATGCGTATCATCAGGTTGAATGTTATGGATGAAGAAGGATTGACTCTGAAATTAAGCTCACCCTCCCATGGATAATTGTTTTGCTGGATGATCTGTACCGATTTGTTTTTTATATTAACGGATGCCTGGCCGCTGATGAAAAGATTTACGAACACCTTGTTGTCTTTTTGTGCATATACATATCCGGGAATGGAAGGCATGAGACGAACTACATTGGTTGGACAACACGAACATGGGAACCAACCCGAACGCGTGGCTTCCATATCACTATGAGAAAAACCATTCCTGATCTGCATTGCATTGGTATAGAAAAAAGATTTTCCGTCCATTCCAACGCCGGATATAAATCCATTGTATAAAGTTTTTTCAAGCACATCAACATACTTTGCATCTCCGTGTAACAGGAACATCCGTTGATTAAAGAAAATGCTTGCAATTGCTGCACAGGTTTCGTTGTACGCGGTAGCATTCGGGAGCTCATAATTATCCCCGAAACGTTCTCCATCTCCCACAGCACCTACACCACCCTGCACATACATTTTTTTGGTAACGATGTTCGTCCAGATTTTGTCGATAGAACTCAAAAGTTTTTCATCGCCCGTCAGCGCTGCAACATCCGCCATGGCAGAATATAAATACCCGGCCCTTACCGCATGCCCTTCTGCTTCTTCCTGCTGGATCACGGGTTTGTCATCCTGCCAGTACATTCCATTCTTCCATTCATCTTTACTGGTTGAATCATAGCCTTTATAATGCCCACGCTGCTCAATGAAAAATTTTGCTGTTGACAGGTATTCTGACTTACCGGTAATTCTGTAAAGTTTGATAAGTCCCATTTCAATCACTTCATGCCCGGGTGCTACTTTCTTTTGACCAGATAATGGACCAAAAACCTTGCAGACAAGGTCTGCATTTTTCAAAGCGATGCCTAGCAATGACTTTTTGCCGGTTGCAATATAATGAGCTGCCGCTGCTTCATACAAATGTCCTGCATTGTACAACTCATGACTTAATTCCCTTTCTTTTTCCCATCTTTCTTTTCCAAGCCATGGGCCCACATGCAAAGGATCGATCGTTCGTGCAGTGTACAGGTAACCATCGGGCTCCTGGGCCTTACCAATTTTAATAATCAGTGAATCCAAATATTTATCCACACCTGCATCCGGCAAAATGCTTATTGAATAAGAAGCCCCTTCGATTGTTTTATACACGTCCGAATCATCAAAAGGGTAAAGTGTACAGAATTTGCCATTCCTGGCAGCAGCCATTTCAAAATTTTTGACCCTGCCTGTAGATTCACATCTGTCAAATGAGGCAGGTATTGTAACCGCAGCATTTGTTTTTATTCGGGGAAGCCAAAAATTATCCATCAATTTTACCTTGGTAAAGGGCACAGATTTTATTGCGTAATCTTTTGATTGTGCCAACCCACTATAGGTATATAATAGAAATGGTATGATTATTTTTCTCATAAAAAAGTTGGGCAGATTGATTTTTATGATACAAGATAAATTTTTTGCCGATTAGATTACTTCGTTGCTTCCCCAGCCCGTTTCACAGAATGTTGAATGTTTTATTATAATTCGTTTGTTTCTTAATACATATAAATAAAGATCATACGTATTGCATGCTATTAAAAAATAACAATGAGGAAACATCAATAATAAATTACTGTCCTGATTGGTATACAACATCACAATTGAATACCCCTGTGTAGAGTAAAATAACCCAATAATTTTTTAGTGACTTAAATGAACGGAATAAATTAAAGTTATTGGTGAATACATGGTTACATAATTTACAATACGTCAATAAAAGTATTAGTGATGGAATACCACATTATAGGAGTACCTTACAAATACTACAAATGAAGAGAAACTCGCTTTAATTTCTTTATCCTGGTCTTAGAGCCGCAATCATCAATCCAATGCAAAATGAAACTGTGAGAAAAGATACGGCCTTTCCTTCCTGGTATTTTTACATCAACTACAACCTGCCTCTCAGTAGAAAAATGATGTTCACTTTACAAAGTTGCCGGCGTTGGGAAATATTAATGCCGTTGCTGCCTTTTGGTCCAATAGATATAAACGGTTCCCTAAATGGTCTTTTGAACCGTGAGCTGATTGGTATCCGAAAAATTGGTGTGATAAATGATTCAGCCCATACATGGTATGTAACCGACAAAGGAAAATGCTTATTGAAGCAAATTGCGTAACAAGCATTTCCAACACCCCTCCAATAAAATCCATATTTTCGCCTGCACGCTCACTGCATCAGTAAATAATTGTTCTTTCAGAAGTAACTATCACGAATAGCTGCTTTCGCCATGTTGATGGAAATCATTTTCGAGTATATTAATATTATACCAGCATCCCATTCAAAAATCATCCAGGAATAAATAAGACATAATCACTTATTTTTGCGGCACTTCAAATTTTATTTATGGATGTATTTGAAAAGCTCGTGAAAGACGGTGGCCCTCTTGGACGTCATGTTGAGAAAGCGCATGGGTATTTTGCATTCCCTAAACTGAAAGGTGAATTAGGGAGCCGGATGATATTCCGCGGCAAAGAAAATATTGTGTGGAGCCTCAATAACTACCTGGGTCTTGTAAATCATCCTGAAACGAGAAAGGTAGATACAGAGGCAGCTGCAAAATGGGGTATGGGCTACCCGATGGGCGCCAGGATGATGAGTGGCAACAGTGATGAGCATGAACAACTTGAGAAGGTGATCGCAGATTTTGTGAAGCGTGAAGACGCGATGCTGCTCAATTTTGGATACCAGGGCATCATGAGTTGCATTGATGCTTTGGTGAACCGCCGGGATGTAATTGTTTATGATGCTGAAAGTCATGCCTGCATCGTAGATGGCATAAGGTTGCATATTGGTTACAGTTACGCCTATAAACACAACGACATAGAAGATTGTGAAAAACAATTAAAGCGCGCAGAAATAATGGCACGCAAAAACGGTGGTGGAATTCTTGTGATCACAGAAGGAGTATTTGGAATGAGCGGCAACCAGGGTAAATTAAAAGAGATTGTTTCATTGAAGTCAAAATACGAATTCAGGTTGTTGATAGATGATGCGCATGGTTTTGGCGCGATGGGGCCAACGGGTGCAGGAGCTGATGAACAGCAAAATTGCCAGGAAGGTGTTGATCTTTATTTCAGCACGTTTGTAAAAAGTATGGGGAGCATTGGCGCTTTTATAGCAGGCCAAAAAAAAATAATGACCTACCTGCGGTATAATGTGAGATCTCAAATATATGCGAAAAGCTTGCCAATGATCATTGTAGAGGGGATGATTAAGCGGATGGACATGCTAAAGACAATGCCGGAGCTGAGAGAAAAGTTGTGGCACAATGTGAACAAATTGCAAGAAGGGCTTCGGGAAAAAGGATTTGATATTGGTACAACCAACAGCCCCGTTACTCCTGTCTATATGAAGGGTGACCTTCCGGAAGCAACAGGAATGGTTATGGATATGCGAGAGAATTACCATATTTTTTGTTCAGTGGTTGTTTTCCCGGTAATACCAAAGGGACAGATCATTTTCAGACTGATCCCCACTGCAGCACATTCGGATGAAGACACTCAACAAACTTTGCAGGCTTTTGAGGATACTAAAAAGAAACTGGATGCAGGCCTATACCGTGCGGAAGACATACCTGATATGTCAGACGCAGGGAAAGGGATGATGGGTGAGATGTGATCAGAATTCTCAGAATTATAGAATTTTCAGAATTTTGGTGTGTTTTAACCTGAGATTTCCTGCCTGTCTTTGCGCTATGCTGGCAGGGACTGTTGAGTGCTTAAATTGAAAATTTAATTTTCAAACACTCCAAATAGAAATGGCATTATATACTTTCAAATGGCCATTGCTTTTTTAATTTGGCATTGGCCAGGAAAGCCGCTATCCCACTTAAAAAAACCAACACGAAATACATCATTGTTTTCCATCCGGTAGATAAAAATATCAGCAACCAGATAATGATGGCAAGAATAACCGGCAGTGGATATAAAGGCATTTTATAGGGAAGGTTGGCTGTCCCATTTCTTTTCCGGAGTAACATCACCCCCACTCCCTGACCGATGAACTGTACAATGATCCGCATGGCAAGCACGGCATCAATCACCTGTTTCATTTTAAAAAGAAGGCTGAACAACAATCCAAATCCCGCTAAAATGAGCAACGAAATGTAGGGGAAGTTTTTGGTAGGATGAAGCCTGGAAAAAATTTTAAAAAAGGCACCATCACTGGCAGCCGCGTAGGGTACTCTTGAATAGCCCAGCATCACTGCAAAAAGTGAAGCGAGCGCTACCCACAAAATCATAATTGTTGCCACTTTACCTGCGAATGTGCCATAAAGCCTTTCAAAGAAAATGCTGACCACAAAATTATTCACACCGCTGTCTTGCCAGGATTTTATCTCGTACCAGGGAATAACACTCGTAACACTTATATTCATAGCAAGATAAAGGATGGCAATGCCTGCAACAGAAATAAACATACTTCGCGGAATATTTTTACCGGGTTCTTTTATTTCACCTCCGAGGTGGCAAACATTATAATAACCGAGGTAGCTATACACAGTCTTAACCGACGCCTGTCCAAGAGCTACAAAGAATAAACTGCTCCACTCAAAGCCGTTATTGATTTGTTTCAATGGCATGGTAAAATTTCCATGTGTGATCCCTCCGAAGATGATCCATCCCAATGTTAAAATCACCCCCATCCAAAGGGTCATTGCGATTTTGCCAATCTTATCAATTCTCCTGTACAATAAAAATGTGACTAAAATAATCACAAGGGCTGATACCGCCTTCTGTTCCCAGATTTCCAAATGAATAAGATAGCCCAGGTATTGGGAGAAACCGATTGCAGCGGAGGCTGCAACAAGGGGTGCCTGGATGATTGTTTGCCATATGTAAAGGAAGGACATCATTTTACCCCAATTCTTACCGTATCCTTCTTTCAAAAAATTATAGCTTCCTCCTGCAAATGGGTAGGCCGCCCCCAGTTCGCTCCAGATCATTGCATCGATCACCGAAAGAAGCGCTCCCGCAATCCACGCATATAAAAACCAGGGACCGTTCATCGTGCTGATCACGATCGAAAGGGTTACAAACGGACCAATGCCAACCATGTCGATCATGTTAAGCACCGTAGAATGAAAAAGTCCTAATCTTCGTTGCAGTTGTTGTGTGTTCCCAGGCATGAAACCAATTTCTTAGTGTGGGAAATTAGCCTATGTGCTTCAATGCTGAAAATAAATTTCGGAATCTGCTGTAGAGGGATTTTGTGCTGGTATGAATTTGACCAGATGGATTGGGATAAATTGTAGTTGAAGTATTTTACGTATATGCCTTTCCCATTTGAATGAAATAAAAACCGGGCGACTAAAAAGAAGCCCGGGACTAATCAAAAATCTTAACCATTTATCTTAACACTGAGAAACTAAATAAAAGACACGAATAGTTTTCAGTTGGTTGCATTATAGCAGGGATTTTATTTTTTTTTAACAATAAAAAAGGGGCCGGATAAAAATCCACCCCTGTATAATCCAATATCCTATGAAAAACCTCAGTGAACCCGCCTTAGCGGATTATAATATTTTGACATGTTACCATGTTGAATGAAATGTGCTTTGAAATTGTGGATAAGTCATCTTTTTGTAGGCGCCTTCTCCAAAAAATTTTAAAATCGGTTCAATTTGCTTTGGCTCCAGCATTCCAGCTATTGGTATTGGCTCAGCATTTTCACCAGTTATGATCACCGTAGTCGGGAATGCTGCCTGTCCTGCTGAGATGTACAATGCGAAGTCGTGGATCCGGTAACTGTCATTATAAGAGTATACCTTATTTCTCCAGGTTAACGTTTCCCTCGTTTCAGCATTGATACGTGATGCATAAAAATGCCCGCTGATGTAGTCAATTACCTTTTGATCAGCATATGTTTTTTTATCCATTACCTTGCACCAGTGGCACCAGTCCGTGTAAAGATCAATCAGTACCGGTTTTGCCTGTAGTGTCAACTTACTGTTTACTTCATCCAGCTTTAGCCATTCCATCGAAGTTGATGGTTTCATTGAAGAGCAAACAACCAAAACCAGGCAAAAAAAGAATATCGTTCGTCTGTACATAAATTTATCAAACCTTAAACGCAGGCAATTGATTTTTATTGGGTATAGATAAAATTATTTTATATAATATTATTTAAGAAAATTTTAGTTTATGCATAAAATCGTGTTGGCCATTACGGGTGCAAGTGGGTCTGTCTATGCAAAATTATTACTGGACAGGTTACTGTTGATAAAAGACCAATGGAGTGATTTACACGTTGTGATGACAGAAAATGCCAGGAAGGTCTGGGATACTGAACTCGGAAATGATGAATACACCCATTACGATCTGCCCTTTCATTCGCAACAGGATTTTTCAGCACCATTTGCATCCGGCTCCGGTAATTATAATACCATGATCATTGCTCCATGCAGTATGGGCACCCTGGGCAGGATCGCAACGGGAATCTCAAACGATTTAATCACGAGGGCGGCAGACGTAATATTAAAGGAACGCAGGAAGCTCATTTGCGTGGTACGTGATACACCCTATAATCTGATCCATATACGCAATATGGAAACGGTAACCCTGGCCGGTGGGATCATTTGTCCTGCCACTCCATCTTTTTACAGCCAGCCTGCCACCATTGAACAGGTTGCAGCAACGGTGACTGACCGGATATTAGATCTTGCCGGTTTCAAAATAGACAGTTTCAGGTGGGGGAAATAAAAAAAGACGCTGATGTAACAGCGCCTTTCTTTCGTAATCAATGGGGGATATTATCTTAAATCCACTATTTCAACTTTTGGATATTTACTGGGATCAAAAACAAACAATGCATCCGGTAAGGCGGTGTTCGTTTTCACACTAAGTACAGAATAAGTATACCGGTTCCCATTTTTTTCAAAAACTTTTGTTCTGTTGATGATTTGCGAGGTTTTATCTATGGTGACAAGTACTTTAAAAAAAGGTTTGGTTTTATCGATGGGAGTTAACTCAACTTCCTGGAAAGTTTTTTTTCCCTGCTTCGTTTCCCCATTCAGTTTGTATAGAAAATCTTTGTCGTAAAAATTGGTAAATAGTTTTTGGGGAGTAATGGCTGCCATAGACGCATCTACCTTGTTGATCTGAACTTCGTTGGAAGACTTATCAAATGTCCACGATGTTTCGCCATCTGAATAGAGTTCCTGTCCCGTTACACTGATACGGTATTTTGTCCCTTTCATATTGACGGTACCTGTTTTTGACCCCTGCACCTTGCCGGCTGCATTTTCTATCTTGAGATTAAATTTGGCATTGACAGTTTTAAAACTCCTGAATTTAGCA
Organism: Ginsengibacter sp.; assembly: GCA_040003385.1. Taxonomy (GTDB): domain Bacteria; phylum Bacteroidota; class Bacteroidia; order Chitinophagales; family Chitinophagaceae; genus Ginsengibacter. The sequence continues at coordinate 11,527 of JBDUCQ010000044.1, forward strand.
CTGACGGCATCTAGAACTTTTTTTGCATCCACATCGCTTTTCCCCATTCCCTGGGGTTGGGCCTTTCCTGTTACAACCGTCAGTAAAGACAATCCAAGTATAAATAGTTTCATTAAAATGATTTTATGTAACGACCCAGAAGGATCAAAGATAAGTATTAGACGCTTTTATGCAATCAAGGGTTAAACACACTGCCTGAATAAACTGTTAATCTTCTGTTATGTGGGATAATTTCAAAAAAAGTTCCCCGTTAATAAATATGTTTGTGATAGAACTGTGTTCTTCTTTCAACTTCAACTTCAACTTCACTACTGAGTACATCTGTACAATAATATTTTATTGACGGATATTTTTCACCCTTCAACTATTCACCATGTCTGAAAGAAGTATTTCTATTTCCCAGCGGGAAAATTACGAGCCCTCTGCTTTCACAAAATTTTTATGGTGGCTTTCCACTTCAGAAAAAGAACTGCTCACCGAATGTGTTGTTGACCGAAACCGGTTTCGTATCATTGGGATGACGGTGCTGACCACATGGATTTTTGCTACATTGGCATGGACCTATTTTTTCTCAACCATCATCGATCATATTTTTATTTATATGACACTTGGTGCATTCATGGGCTTTGTGATTTTAACCATCGACAGGGCATTGATCAAAGGGATCACAAAATTCAATAAAAATAAATTCAGCCCTCTTTTGCTCCGTGCACTCCTGGCACTTACGATTGGTGTATTTATGGCGCAGCCTGCCCTTCTGTTTATGTTTGATAAAGAAATAAAATTGCAAACCTCGCTTGACAATGAAAAAAAGAAAGTATTGAAACGCGACGAATTGAATTTGCTGTACCATAACCGCAAAGATGAATTGAACCAGCAAAAACAAGATCTGCAATCTGCATTGTCAATCAAATACCAGGACGTGTCAAAGGCACGGGAAGATTATATTGCAGAATCTGATGGAAGCGGTGGCACCGGAAAAATCGGCATCAAAGTTATCGCTCTTGCCAAGAAAAAAGAATATGAAAAGCTGGATGGGGAGTACCAGGCCCAGTTATTGAGTGACCAGTCTAAAATAACAAACATTGAAAAAGAAACCGGCGCTATTGATGACAACATCAAAAAAGAAGAACAGCTGTTTACAAATTATTTCAATGACGGGTTTCTTACGAGGATCGAAGCCCTTAACAACCTGGTAAAAAACAATGCTGCTTTGCAATTCAGGTATTATCTTCTGGTGATCATCCTGATGCTTATAGAACTGATGCCCGTGATAGCAAAAACTTTGTTGCCTTCTGGCACCTATGATGAAAAAGTACGCTTGCGCGAAGAGATGGAAAGATCCATTGCACGATCAAATATTTCGAAAGAACAGGAACTCAAAGAAATGTATAACACGATGGCAAAGGCCAATGATGAACAGGCCATCACCACGTTTTTCTCGCTTACGAATGAAGATAAAAATGAAAAGATGAAAGCCTTTACCAAAAAATGGAGGATGGAAAACCACGAAACATTTGATGGCTTATGGGGAAAAATGAAAAGGGAGATACTGAGCAAACAGGAAAACTAGGTGGTGAGTGGTGAATGGGCAATGGGCAGTGGTGAATTTAAAAAAGCTTCCTTCGCAAGATGACTCCATGACCATTGACGTAATGACTATTTACGAACACTTCAAAATTCACCATTCACCTCTAGATCAGTTCGCTTTGGAGCAATGGATTCCTCACCGCGTTTTTCGCTTCACAGAATTCTTTGGCGGCTTTAATGAAATGAACAAATATGGGTTGAGGGTTTTCTACCGTGCTTTTTAATTCAGGGTGGTATTGCACACCTATAAAAAACGGGTGGTCGGTTAATTCAATGATTTCTACCAGGCCTGTACCTGGATTGATTCCGCTCGCAATCATGCCCGCATTTTCAAATTGTTCGAGGTACCTGTTGTTGAATTCCCAGCGGTGGCGGTGTCTTTCGCTGATACTGCGCGATTCATAAATGCGGTGAGCCAGGGTATTTTCTTTGATCTCGCATGGAAAAGAACCAAGCCGCATCGTTCCTCCTTTCATGGTGATCTTCTTTTGTTGCTCCATCATGTCAATCACAGGATTCGGAGTTTCCAATTCCATTTCTGTGGAGTTGGCGTCTTTAATTCCCAAAACATTCCTCGCAAATTCAATTGCGGCCATTTGCATACCCAGGCAAATGCCAAAAAAAGGCAGGTTGTTCTCCCGGGCAAATTTAACAGCGATCACCTTTCCTTCCACACCCCTGAATCCAAACCCAGGCGCTACCAGCAATCCATCAAGCTCGCTCAATTTTTCAGCTACATTCTGATCGGTGATAAATTCACTGTGGACATTGACCACGTTTACCTTGCAATCGTTCATAGCACCTGCGTGAATGAATGACTCCAGTATCGACTTATACGCATCCTGCAATTCAATATATTTCCCGATCAATCCGATGGTGACCGCATTTTTCGGATGCTTCAGCTTGTCAAGAAATGCTTTCCATTTACCCAGCTCGGGTTCATGGTATTGTGTGATGTTCAATTTTTTCAAGACGATGAGATCCAGCTTTTCTCTCAGCATGGCCATTGGAACTTCATAGATCGTGGCAGCATCAGCTGCTTCTATCACTGCATCCTGCTTCACATTACAAAACAATGCGATCTTTCTTTTCAGGTCTTCCCCCAATGGTCTTTCTGTTCTGCAAACGAGTATATCCGGGTGCACACCGTTTTCACTGAGTGTCCTTACACTGTGCTGGGTGGGCTTGGTTTTTAATTCTTTGGCGGCCTTCAGGTAAGGGATCAGGGTGAGATGAACTACAATGCAATCCTCATCCGGCATTTCCCATTCCAGCTGCCGTACGGCTTCGATAAACGGAAGACTTTCAATATCACCTACGGTTCCCCCTATCTCTGTAAGTATTACATCATATTCATTCTTCTCTCCCAACAACAGCATTCTGCGTTTAATCTCATCCGTTATATGCGGGATCACCTGCACAGTTTTCCCCAGGTATTCACCTTCTCTTTCTTTGTTGATCACAGTTTGATAAATACGGCCTGTGGTCACATTATTGGCCTGGGATGTATAGATATTCAAAAACCTTTCATAGTGTCCAAGGTCCAGGTCTGTTTCAGCGCCATCCTCAGTGACAAAACATTCTCCGTGCTCGTATGGATTCAATGTACCCGGATCAACGTTGATGTACGGATCAAATTTCTGGATGGTGGTTTTTAAACCACGTGCCTGCAGCAATTTTGCAAGCGATGCTGCAATGATTCCCTTACCCAATGAAGATGTTACGCCACCCGTAACAAAAATATACTTGGCCATTATTATAAATTTATAAAAACTTGAAATGTTCTTCCTTCCAAAAAACCGAAAACATACGCATGCATGCAAATAATAAAATTTCTTTCAGGCAAACGATGTAAAATGGATATTTCCTTATGCCACAAATAAACGGCAACAATTTTTGACCAGCGGAATGAAATGGAATAAAATCCGGGAGGTCATACAAACTTACAGCTATTATTTGTTTACAAAAAATAACTCGGATAAAATGTGGAAAATTCAAAAAAACAAGACCGGTTTTTTTGTTTTTTATACTAGAACGATCTAAACAACTTTTTTGACAATATCCAAAGGCCTTAATAGTACAAATTTTCCTTTAAGTAATTTTTCACATAATCACCAACCCCGTCTTCGAGGGAATAAAGAGGGAATACATAACCTGCAGATCTCAGCTTACTAACGTTTGCTTCCGTGAAGTACTGGTATTTATCTTTGATATCATCAGGCATTTCAATATAGCGGATCATTTCCGGCAGCGCCAAACCTTTAAAAACTGTATTTACAAGATCATTAAATGTACGCGCATGACCAGTCCCAGCATTGTAGATCCCACTCTCGAAATCCGTATCCTTTGCCGTCATTTTATCAAGGAGCCAAAAGCAAATTTTCAATATATCCTTCACGTAGATGAAATCCCTCAATTGTGCTCCGTCTTTAAATTTTTCCTGGTTGGATTTAAACAATTTAACCTCCCCATTTTGGATCACCTGTTTGAATGAATGATAAACCATGCTGGCCATCCTGGCTTTGTGGTATTCATTGGGTCCGTAAACATTGAAAAATTTTAATCCTGCCCACACCGGCGGAACGGTTGGTGAAGTAGCCCGTGGAGCCTGTTGAAGTATATCACCCTGGGCTTGTTGAAGTGTGTCACCCTGGGCTTGTTGAAGTGTGTCACCCTGAGCTTTTCGAAGTGTGTCACCCTGAGCTTGTCGAAGGGCCCATTTATCAAACTCATTTTTTGAAATGCCGTATGGATTCAACGGGGCCAGGGCCTCAATCTTCGCGTGATCGTCATCATACCCTAACTCTCCTGCTCCATAGGTTGCAGCAGACGACGCATAGACCAGTGGAATTTCATGAGCTGCACAATAATTCCAGATTTTTTGAGAGTATTCTACATTAAGGTGCTGATGGATCGAATAATCGAATTCGGCTGTATCTGTCCTTGCTCCAAGGTGAAAAACAAAACTGATCCTCGGTTTTTCCCTGCTGAGCCAGTCAAAGAATGCTTCCCGCTCAACCCTCACTGCGTATTTTTTTAGGTGGAGATTTAATTCTTTTTCATCATCACTGAATTCATCTACAAGAATAAGGTTCCCGAATCCCTGCTGGTTCAGGAAACCAACGAGGCAGCTTCCAATAAAACCGGAAGCCCCGGTAATTACGATCATAGCGCTTTTATCCATATCATTCCGGCAGGTAATGAGAAAAATATTTTTCGATGGCAGTATTGTATGCTTCTTTAAAAAGTTCAATATTCCCCCAGTCTATTCCATCAATTTCCACATTGCCACCGGTAACGGACCCGATTTTTGTATAAGGTATCCCCGTGACCATTTCTTCAAAAGCAATCGCATTTGCCGGGATTACTGTTACTACAATCCGGCTTTGAGATTCGCCAAACCAAAAAGCATCTTTGCGCAGGTTGTTATTTTGCCATGCTGAAAATCCAAGGTTCCGGTGAAATCCACTTTCTGCAAGGGTCACAAACAATCCTCCTTCACTAACATCATGTGCAGACCCTACCAGCTTATTTTTAATCAAGCGTGCAACAACTTCCTGAACATGGTGTTCTTCTTCAAGGTTAAAATAGGGTGCAGGAGAGTATTCGATCCCACAGATCTTATGCAGGTATTCAGAACAGTTGATATCGTTGCGGCTCTCTCCCACCAGGTATATGATATCGCCAGGTTGCTTAAAATCAAGCGTCATTTTATTGCTCATATCATCCAGTAAACCTACCATTCCAATTGTGGGAGTTGGATAAACAGGTCCATCGGGCGACTGGTTGTAAAAGCTTACATTCCCCCCGGTAACTGGTGTTTCAAATTTTTTGCAGGCTTCACCCATCCCTTTGATTGCCTGTACAAACTGGTAATATACCTCCGGGTTGTATGGATTGCCAAAATTTAAACAGTTGGTTACACCCACCGGTGTACCCCCACTACAAACAATATTCCGTGCAGCTTCACTTACAGCGATCATTGCTCCCACGTAAGGGTCGGCATACACATAGCGGCTATTGCAATCAGTAGTAATAACTAGCCCTTTGCCGGTTTCCCTTACAAGGATCACCGCAGCATCTGAAGGCTGGTTGGTGCTTGTGTTGGCTGTTCCAACCATACTGTCGTACTGCTGGTAGATCCACCTTTTAGATGCGATATTTGGAAGTGCAACCATCTGCAAGGCAATACTCATCAGGTCATCCGGTAACGGAATTCCTTTGGCTTCAAACAGCATAAGCTTTTTAAAGTATTCAGGTTCACGAACATCCCTCTCATACACGGGTGCGCCACCTCCTAATACCAGGCTTTCGGCTGGCATTTCTGCTTCCTGCGCATTGCCCAAATAGAAACGTAACATTTTATCAGTTGTGACCTCTCCAATTTGAGAACATGGAAGGTCCCATTTTTCAAAAATTCTTGTTATATCCTTTTCCCGGCCTTTCTTCACTATCAGCAACATTCTCTCCTGGCTCTCGCTGAGCAGCAATTCCCACGCCTTCATTCCCGATTTTTGTTGACCTGATTTTTTTTGCCGCACGGGCACTTTATCAAGGTCAATCCGCATACCTGTTCCGCCTTTTGCACTGGTTTCAGCTGTGGAACAAATGATCCCGGCCGCGCCCATGTCCTGCATACCGATCAATGCCCCTGTTGGTATTACTTCCAGGCAGGCTTCAAGTAATTTTTTTTCCTGGAAAGGATCACCAACCTGTACCGCCGGAAGATCCTCGAGGCTGTTTTCAGTGATATTTGCGGAAGCAAATGCAGCTCCTCCCATCCCATCTCTCCCTGTGGCACTCCCCGCAATAAAAACGGGATTGCCCTCACCCTCAGCGATTGCACTAACGGTTTCACCTAAACGCACAATGCCAACGCTCATGGCATTCACCAACGGGTTGGTATGATAGCAGTCTTCAAAATAAATTTCACCGCCCACAGTGGGAACTCCGAAGCAATTTCCATAATGCCCGATCCCGTGAACGATCCCACTCAGCAAATGCTGGGTTTTTTCGTTGTTGATATTGCCAAAACGCAATGAGTTCAGTGCTGCGACAGGACGGGCACCCATTGTGAATATATCCCTGTGAATGCCCCCGACACCCGTAGCAGCTCCCTGGAATGGTTCAATGGCCGAAGGATGATTATGACTTTCGATTTTAAATACCACTCCATAGCCGTCTCCAATATCCACAAGCCCTGCGTTTTCTTCCCCAGCTTCCACCAAAAGCCTGGAACCTTTCCGTGGCAAAGTTTTCAGCCACCGTATGGAATTCTTATAACTGCAGTGCTCGCTCCACATGACTGAGTAGGCGCTGAGCTCCGTAAAATTGGGGGTCCGGCCGAGGATTTTCCTGATCATATCAAATTCTTCGCCTGTGAGACCAAGCTCTTCCGCAACTTTTAAAGTAATTTCCATATTATGGTAGTATAAGCAAACATACTATCTCTTGCAACGCACTGCCCGGGATGGAGTGCAATTATTTTAACTAACTTCCCACATTAAATTTATGCTTCTTGAGCTACACGCTGTTTTTTGTTTACCTCGTTTTTTTTTGCTGGCTGCTGACACGGATAAAATTCATTACTACCACCGGGCTTGGTAATAAACTGATCATCATATTATTTTTATGCAGGATAATTGCAGGGGCAGTGAATGGTTACATCAACCTTTATTTTTACCAGCAAACAGATACCCTTTTTTTTCATTTGCAGGGCATTGCTGAATATCATTTGCTTTTTCATGATCCACGGGCCTATCTTTCAGACCTTTTTCAAAACAATTACCAGGAGGGCTATTCCAGGATATTTGACAGCACCAATTCTTTCTGGAATGATCTCCGCAGCAACCTCATCATAAAGATGCTTTCCATCTTCAACATTGCGAGCGGAAGTAATTATTTCATTAACCAGATTTTTTATAATTTTTTAATCTTTATTGCCTCAGCTGCCTTTTTTAAAATTTTTTCCGTCTTTTTCCCGGCCAAAAAAAATACGCTGATCATCTGCGTGTTCCTGTTGCCATCTTTCCTTTATTTCACAAGTGGCTTGCACAAGGATGGTCTTATTTTTTTAGGACTGGGAATTGTAAGTTTTAATGTAATGCAGGTGCTGGTTAAAGGCACAAGTTTAAAACGTTACATGTATATTTTTGCCGGATTGCTGATCATTTTCTTGATGAGGAATTTTGTCTTCTTATTACTGGTTCCGGCTTTGATCGCCTGGCTAATGTCTGAAAGGAACAAAAAGCCAATGCAAACATTCATCATTACCTATTTCTTATTTGCATCTTTGTTTTTTTTATCCGGATTTTTAAATTCAAAGCTCAACCTTCTTCATTATGTCTCTGAAAGACAAATTGAATTTATGGATCTCTCAAAAAACAGTGCTTCTGCTATACACGTAAATCCGCTGTTTCCTAATTTCCGGAGCTTTTTAAATAATCTGCCCCAGGCAATCAATCATACTTTCATGCGGCCTTATATAACCGAAACCTCCAACTTATTGTATTTACCAGCCTCCATTGAGATCCTGGCATATCAAATTTTACTTTTCCTGTTCTTGTTTTTTGGAAATAAGAATTTGATCCATCAGCCATTTTTATATTTTACCATTTTTTTTTCTGTGTCAATGTTCGTTCTTATAGGCTTTACCATACCCATACTTGGAGCCATCGTACGGTACCGCAGTGTATTTTTACCCCTTCTGATCACCCCGATAGCATGCTCAGTCAACTGGACTTTTTTGGAAAAAAAGAAACATATAATAAAATAA
>JBDUCQ010000159.1:0-5896 GCA_040003385.1 Ginsengibacter sp.
AGTTCAACGGCCTCGACATGAACCTTGGAAACCTTTCCAAATTGTCGGATGCAAAAACAAGATCGATCAGCCCGGAAAATTTTAACGGTGCAAAGGGAAATGGCGGAAAGGCGGATCCTTCTCTTGACACTGGTAAACGCAATGCAGCAAATTCGTGGTACCCGGCACAGGACTTAGGCAAAGGATGGAAAGTAAACCCATTCATCGATATCAAAGGGGGAGAGAAAATAACCATTGCGGAAATTGAAGGCCCCGGCTCCATACAGCATATCTGGATGACGCCAACGGGGAACTGGCGATTCTCCATACTCCGCTTTTACTGGGATGATGAAACCACGCCGTCTGTTGAAGTGCCCGTGGGGGATTTTTTTGGGATGGGGTTGAATGAATTTGCACCGCTAAATTCCCTGGCTGTAACAGTGAACCCGGGCAGCGCTTTTAATTGTTACTGGAAAATGCCCTTCCGTAAAAAGTGCAGGGTCACCATGGAAAATATTGATCACGAGGCCATGCGGCTATTTTACCAGGTTGATTATGCACTCACAAACATTGATGAAGACGAAGGATATTTTCATGCCCAATTCCGGCGTTCGAATCCTACCATCGGATCCATTCATACCCTCGTGGATGGGGTAAAGGGAAAGGGACAATATGTGGGCACATACCTGGCTTGGAATGTAAATAATAATGGGTGGTGGGGAGAAGGTGAAATAAAATTTTTTATAGATGGAGATAGTCAATATCCAACTATCAATGGAACGGGAACAGAAGATTATTTCTGCGGATCGTATGATTTTGAAAACCCGAAAACGCATCAATACCAGGAATTTTCAACGCCTTACTCCGGGCTTCACCAGGTGATTCGTCCCAATGGACTTTATATTTCGCAACAAGCTTTCGGGATGTACCGCTGGCATATCATGGACCCGATAAGATTTGAAAAAGACCTGAAAGTCACCATCCAGGATCTTGGATGGAGATCTGATGGCCATTATCTCGCCCAAAAATCAGACATCTCTTCAGTGGCCTACTGGTACCAGCGTGAACCGCATGGTGCATTTCCTAAGTTTCCTACTAAAAACGAATTGGAGGTTATAAAGTGACTCCCGATATCTTCACTTATTGGAATAAATGAACCACAAAGGAACACAGATACATAGGCAATGACATAGTTTTTTATTATTATTCGGGTAATAAGAAAACTGATATTTTACAACGGTTTCGCTTTACTCTATGTGTTAGTCCCCGCCTGAATGACGCAGTCGGGCTGGTTTGTGCCTATGATTCTATGTGGAGCAAAAAATTGAAAGTCAAATGAACCACATAGGCACATAGATACATAGGCAATCACATAGTTTTTACTATTCTTCAGGTAGTAAAGAAAACAAGCTGTTTATGAGAGTTTTCTGTCCTGCTTTAAAAATATTAACACAATGAAAATTTACTAATACACCCTTGGGCTTCTGCAACATTTGCATGTACGAGAGAAGAATTGCATCATGTATTGGTAAAAGGCCTTCCTGTGCTTTCAATTCTACACAAAGTATATCTTCTACAAGAACATCTAACCTCAATTGTGTATTAAGTTCCATGCCTTTATATTCTAACGGTACCCAAATCTGATTCTCAAAAATACCATCCCACGTAATGGCAATTCCTTTAAAAAACATTTTTCATAAATGCTTTCCAATTAACCCGGGCCCAGATGTTTATGTACCTCTATTGCACATCCTATAACTTTATAAGTAAGTTCGTTTAAATATTTTTTAGTTATCAGCATTTTTGTATCTATGTCTTAACTATGTGCCTATGATTCTATGTGGTTCAATTTTTTACCACGTTAGGTACATTAGCAAACATAGTAAATACAGACACTGATAATCTGCAGAAAACCTCTGCGTCGATGAATCTATATGGAAACAATACCTCCATTCATCATTTATGTGCTAATGATCTACGAAGTTTAATTATTTTTCTTTTTTTAAATTATTCATATGAGAACAATTGCGGCAATTTTGATATTGCTTTACATACATATTGATTCGTTGGCACAAACGCCTCAGGGATTTGATTCACTACTCGCCAAAAAATTAGGTGCAGATGCATATGGGATGAAGAAATTTACGCTAGTACTGTTGAAAACAGGCTCTGTTAAGATTACCGATAAATCCAAACTCGACAGCTTATTCTCAGGGCATATGAAAAATATTCAACGTCTTGCATCAGAAAATAAGTTGATCATCGCCGGTCCTCTTGGTAAGAACAGCAATAATTATGAAGGGATATTCGTATTCAATTCAGAAAATATGAAAGAAGTGCAGCAACAGATCGATACCGATCCGGCCATTCATTCAGGCATCCTAAAAGCTGAACTTTACCTCTGGTACAGCAGTGCGTCTCTCCAGGAAATTCCTGCGTTGCACAATCAAATACAACGGGAACATTTTTGACCTGGTATTTCCTGTAAATTTATGCCCTAACAGGAAAAAAAACATCCACCTATTTGCCTGTAAGGAGCATATCATACCATTTAAAAATAATTTTCAACATTTATTGTTTGTACAAAAAATTAATTATAAATTCAATTCTCCAGATCCCTGAAACACTTCCCCCACGATTTTTTGTTGCTCTATTTTTCTATGAATCATTCCTATTTTCATGTAACTTCTGTTAAACACTGTCGTTAAACTAACTGATGCTCCTTTAATATGGTTTGGAAAAATTACACTCTATCTAAAAATTATAGTCTGCGGCATCAATGCCAACAAAAAAGAATTATATGGGAAAAATTGAACGTAGGTTTCAAAGTATGCTCCTTCTGTTTATTTTAATCATTTGTGCATTTGGAATGCTGATCAGGATGGGGTTTTAAAAAAAGGAATGTTTGACCTAATTGGCATGTGTGCCTATTGAATTTTAGAGAAAGCCATGAAACGGGAAGTGTCAATTTTTCCTTTCCTGATTAATATTACCTTTCATTTTCTCGATTTGCTGCCGGGTGACTAAACTGATCACCATCACCCAATTATTAAGGACCTTCCCTCAGGAGGGTTGACTATAAATTTCTCATTTGCGTCTTTGATCCCGATGCAATTCACACCTCTTTGGCTCCAAGGCAGTGAAATTTCATTCACCATCCATTATTGGGTATTCGCAGTTTGATTTTATACACTTTGCCTCATTGCTCTTTTTCTGAAATAATAATAAAAAGGAATTCCGGTTAGCATAAGCAGCAAGCCAATGAATGATTGCTTTGGTTGTTCCATGATGGTGTTAATGATTAAGGCAGCTGAGAATAAAATTATGACCAGGGGAATCAATGGATAACCTACCACTTTTGATTTTATAATTTTCTTTCTTTTCATTTTAATCAGCGCAACAGCCAGCAATCCATAAAAAAAGAAGCCTGCAAAAATTACCATATTAGTGAGTATATCGAATGTGCCTGAAACAACAAGGATGGAACTCCATATCATGGTGTAAAGAAGTGAGATGTAGGGCGTGCGGTGCACAGGATGAACGTGCGCAGCTTTAGGAAAAAAATACCTTTCCCGGGCCATACTGAAAAAGATCCTTGAATGGGTCATGATTATTGCATTCATTGTACTGAATACGCTGATGATGATCAATAAAGCGATCACCAGGTGCCCGGTTTTGCCAATCATAACTTCAGCTACAGCCATTGCACCAATCGTATTTTCTCCGAGAGCAACAATCTGGTTCAGGGGGATTACATGCATATAGACATAGTTCACCAGTACATATAGTAACATGGCAATGCAGACCCCAGAGATAATAGCGATGGGAACATTGCGCTTAGGATTTTTGATCTCCCCTGTTATAAATGAAGTATTGCTCCAGCCATCATATGCCCAAAAGGCATTGAGCATTGCCGCAAAGATGGCATTGAAAAAAAAAGAGCCACCGGTTAATGGTATTACTGGAACACGATCCCCGGCAGAATGACCAGATACTGGTAAGTAAAAAAGACCAAAAAAAATCAATAGGACAATACCAAGAATTTTTGCAGATGTCACAATATTATTCATTACCCCGCTTTTTTTTACACCCAGGTAATTGATCCATGTTAAGAGTATGATCATCAGGATGGTCAAAATTTTGACACCTGAATTTGCAAATGGATAGATGATCCCGATAGATAAATGTTGCAATGGTGCGAACGGATCCGGTAAGGGCAACAGCGAATTTACGGTTTGTGAAAATATAAATCCAACTGCTGCTATGGATGCTGTTCCAATAATTGTAAAGTCTGTCCAGCCAAACATGAATGAAAAAAAGTTACCAAAAGAAAGGCGCAGGTATTCATACACTCCGCCCGATTCTTCGGTCAATGACGACAAACCGGCTAAAATAAATGCACCACACATAGTAATGATGCCGGCCAGTATCCATGCAGCTAAAATCCAGTTTTCGGTTAAACCGGTTTTGGCCATCGGCACAATTTTTTTATAAACCCCTGATCCGATCATGGTTCCGGCTACCAGTAAAATACTGGTAAATAATCCCAACGCCCTCCTGAGCGGAATTTTTGATTGATCGGTTAAACCGGGGTTAGTATCCATAATAATCAAAGCAATTATTTCCACTTCTGGGTTATGAGCAATTCCAGGGCTTACCAATGGGAAATTTATAAAAATAAAACAAAATATTTCAATGAACTGTTTATCCGGTTACCGGCATCATGGGCACATGCATAAAATGTGAGCGTGCTTGTCATTTGCTTCACCTAACTTTATGGATCGCTTAAAAAAATAAACTCGTTATGAGGAACCGCAATTCAGGTATTATTTATTTTATTCTTGGGATTTATGCACTGATGATAAGCTGGTTCTATAACCATTCAATCATCTTGCTCATTGTTCATTATATTATTTGGCCTTTATACCTGTTATATGAACTTTTTACAGGTCATCTTGCACATGATAAATGGAGAACAATACCTGAATCGTACTTTAAATAAGTTTACGCAGATCATAATTATTAGCCACAATGCCAAATTGGTTGCAAGGGATCAAAAAGCTATTCCCACCCCGAGCTTGAGTGCATGGCTGTACGCTTTTAAATTTTTATTGGCGTCAATTTTAGTCAGACCATAATCATAAGAAGCAACCAGGTTGATGCCATTAGTAAACAGGTATCCAATTCCACCCGTCAATCCTGCATCCCAACGATTGAATTGAGCTGTTGCATCCATATTTGTACTAAGCAGGTTGATGCCTAACAATCCGGCAGTCGTATGTAAATTGGCTTTTGTCAGGTAAGAAATCTGGGGACCTGCAAATAATTGCAATCCGCCGATCGTGGCTTTAATTACAATCGGAATATCAACATAGGAGGATTGCAATTGTGCCTTGGCATTTGCGTTTAAAAACTCAGTTCCCTTTACGTTCAAGGTGCCGGTTAAATCGTAACCTTTTTCCGAATAGAACAATCCAGGCTCAATGCTCAGGTTAGTGCCCGCCGGTATTGAGGCATATACTCCTGCATAAAAGCCCAGGTGATCTGAAGTGGTTACCATTCCGTTAGAATAATTCAACAGGTTATTTAAGCTGGTAACAGCATCACCCCGCATCCCCGAGGAAGAAATACCTGCGCGGATTCCGAAACCAGGCTGTGATTTGGCGTTAACCGAAGATCTTACCTGTGCCATGGTGAATGAAGACAATGCAATACAACATGAGAATAAAATTTGCTTTTTCATAATAGGGTTGCAACGGATTTTTTAGCCGTATCTATTTGAGAATGGAAAACATCTTCAAAGATTAATGGGTGATCAATAACATTTTGTTAAACAGGGAACAGAAGACAGAGGAGTCCACTGTCCACTGTCCACCGTCCACAGCACAGATTTTTATTTTGGAGAGATCTTATCTTT